>CAZMDM010000132.1:0-2461 GCA_964564775.1 uncultured Desulfonema sp.
TTGATCACCTGAATGATAAATTCCTTCAGTTTGGCTTCATCCATCGTTACAGCGGTTTCGGCAGCAAAAGCCGATACGATTCCGCATACACAAATTACTGCAACCGCTGTCAACATCATCAACTTTTTCATCATTAGTATAATCTCCATGAAATAATTTTTAATCCCGAAAATTCAGGATATTGTAAATCAATATTCAAAATTCAGAGGCGTTCGAAATTTCGGAAAGCCCTATTTATATTATGAACTTCTTCCCACCTGACGTTGGAAATCCGATCATTTAAATTGCTAAATACCCAATCGGGAGAAAAAACAGACAAAACAGAGCCGAGACATGCTTTTTCCCGAAATCGTTTCTTTTTCAAATATGAGATATCTTGAATCTTTTGTATATACTGACGAGATTCATTCACAACCGTTTTATCTTCGTCACTATGATCTCTTAATGAATTCAGCAGGAAAGTTTCCAAAGCGCCTTCACCTTCAGGAGGAATCACAAGCGGCAGAATGTAAATGGAATAATTTTCCGGAGGTATTTTTTTGAGAGTTATAGAACATGCTATCCACTCATCAATAAGGATTTCTGCTTTATGTCTGATCTTGCTTTCTTGAAACCAGTTTGAAATATCTGTTGTTATTTGTCTATCTGTACGGCTATCTCTGTCAAGCATGAGAATTACTTTATCAAAACGATACTCGGAGCGCATTTCACTTTCATTACGTTCGATCACCGCAGCCAAACACTGTTTCAATCGGTCATATCCGCCGACAGCCCATATTACCAGAGAATGATTTTCTTTGATATACCAATTCGCCTCTTCGTTTTGTTTTTCAATCGGAAGTTTGACAATCTCTTTTTTTGAATAACTATATTTATGAACAGTTATCAGAAAATAACTTATCAGAACAGCATCGGTTTTTCCTTCACACAAAATAATATTCATTATCCCCTCAGATCAATTCCGAATTTCTGTCTTTTTTCAAATGCCTCATGTCCTGATAATGACCAGATTTCAATATGATTATCTTGTGAATTTCTGAGTGTGAATATACGCACAGGATCGTCATTTTTATCAGTAATCAAACTATCTTCTCCATAAAGTGCATTCAGAAATGTATCCGCAAATTCGATACTATGCGAAGTCAGGAATAACTGATTTTCAAATTTTTCAGCATAATTGACCAATAGTTTGGATAACAGAGCATGAGCACCGGGGTGAAATGTTGAGTCAATTTCCTCAATACAATGAATAGCATACTTATTTACAATCATATTTCCCAATAAAAAAAACCAGCGTCGCATTCCATCTCCGAAAGCATATAACGGTATTCGCTGATTATCTGAAATCTCAATATAAATCGTTCCACTCTGACCATCAGGGTATGGAATCATATCAATTTCACGAATTTCTCGGAATATCTGCTGCATTTCTTTCGTAAATTCCTGAACACCTCCGTATCGTTTAAGATGACTGAATACCTGAATATCTGCTTCCAGCTCGCGATGAGAAAGAATATCATACAGTCTTCCTAATTTAAACGGTTGCAGAGATATTCCAGCTATGGGCAGTGGATATTTTATGGCAAATTTCTGAGATTTCCCATCCATTCTGGCAAGCCATTCACCTATATAAACAGATTGGTCATAAGAATTCTGTTTATAATTTTCAGAATAATTGGCAAAATCCTGTCCGAGAAGAACCGGATCAAGGTTTGCTAATTGATATGACGGACGAAACCTGATTTCGAGAACATACTCTTTACTGGATATCCCGATTTTGGCAGATAAAGAGCATTCAAATGGCAATCTGTCTCTTTTCCTGAACAAACTGAAGATTTTATCTCCGAAATCCAGATAGCCGGACACTTTACCGTTCTGGCGTTTCAGAACTGCCTGTGCCAAAGCCGGACCTAAATTCAATCCGCACGCATGAGTAAATATTGCTTCCAAAATACTTGTTTTTCCCAAATTATTCTGTCCGAAAAATAAATTGATTCTACCCAAATCTTGAAGTTCTAACTCGTCAAACATCCGAAAATTATTTATTTTCAAGGATCTGTAATGCCCTTGCTTTTGGCTTGCAGAGGGTAAGGATAGAGAATCTCGTCTGAGTCTCTTGTTTTTTGCCATTTTATACCTCACTTCCCCATCAGCCGGGCAACCGCTTTTTCAAGCCCGTCAACGGACAATTCGAACATCGGGAATATCTGCCGGATCAGCATAATCGTATGCGTGTATTGCCACATTTCTTCCCGCACCGGATTCATCCACACGCAATGCCGGAATGTCTGCGCGAGAAATTTCAGGCGCTCGATACTCGGCTTTCCGCTGCGATCGCCCACATAAATCGAGCCATCGGATGCCATCAGCTCATACGGCGCCATGCTCGCGTCGCCCACGATAATCAGCCGGGTTTCCGGATCGAAACGCACAAGCTCATCAATTTTCTGCGGTTTTTTGT
>CAZMDM010000133.1:0-5237 GCA_964564775.1 uncultured Desulfonema sp.
CTCCTTGTCTGATATCTGTTGATTGACAGAGAATGAGTAGTTTAATATTATTTTGTCTGAAAAACAACTGGAAAAATACAGATTATGGACAGAAAATCCTCTCACGCCTCTTGTTTTTTTATTTTTTTGTGGTATGAATACCACAATGATTTTGTCGTAGTTTTCGCTTGGATAACTTTCACATCAGGAGTTTTGTCATGCAAAGAATTATATTCACTGTCTTCATTGTAATTATCGCATTGCCTGTTTATGCTGGAGACGATGACGGACGCGCGTATTACGATTTCGGTGTGTTCACATATCAGGAGGGCGACTATGCCGGTGCGGAAAATCATTTCATCTCTGCGCTCGGATTCAACCCAGACAATCCGCTTTATCATTACTATCTGGGGAAAACCTATCTGAAAACTGAGCGATACGATAAAGCGGAGCAGCATCTGAGCAGAGCATGGGCTTCGGATGATAAAATTTCCGGTCTGAAATATGATATTGCCACACTCCGGTATAAGACCGAAAAGTATGCTGAAGCTGCCGAACTCTTTATGCAGGTAGCAGCAGAAGACAGTACGCACGTACTGGCAAATTATTATGCCGGACTGAGCCTGATGCGGACAGAGCGCTACAAAGACGCGGCATCGTATTTTGTCGCGGCTGCCGGAAAAAGTCCTAGCATCGGCGGAAACGGCTATTATTATGCAGGCTTGTGTTATCAGAAAGTCGGAGATTTCGACACGGCTATCGAAATGTTCGAGAAAGTGAAACAAGACCCTGAGAGTCAGAATCTGAGAGAAAGTGCGGAAAAGTGGATAGACGCGATCAGAAAAAAGCAAAAAGCCTTGCAGCCCTATTCATTATATCTCAAACTGGGACGCCGTTATGACAGCAATGTCAGGCTGGAGCCTCTGGATGAAGATATCTATGCTGATGAAGGCGATTGGGTTAATATTCTGTATTTTAGCGGAAAATATGATTTTCTGAAGCAGGAACGCTTTACTCTGGGAGTTGGGTACAGTCATTATCAAAGCTGGCATGATGATCTGAACGAATACAATCTGACCGGCAGCATCTTCAATTTTTACGGGATATGGTATGCTGCTCCCATTTCCATCGGATTTGCATATCAGCCTGCATACTACTGGCTGGACTCGGAAAGTTATCTGCGCCAGCACCGCTTCAAGCCTGATATGACATGGCAGCCGGATGATCGTCTTACAGTGAAATGTTCGTATTCTTATGATGATAACAGTTATTTCGACGATAATAATCGCACAGGACATGCTCAGGAAATTTCTGCGGACATTTATTACAAAATTCTTGAAGGAAAAGCGTATCTGTTTGCTGGACTTGCGTATGAGGACAATTCTGCACGGGCAGATCAGTCTTATACGGAAGCCAAAACACGGGCAGGAATATCGCTCGATATTCCGTGGGAAACGAATCTGGTATTCAATGGCAAATATTCAGCCAAACGCTATGATGAAGCGGACATCATTCATAAGGTTCAGCGTGAAGATGACAGATATATCGCGGCATTGTCCGTGTCCCGCAAACTGTATCGGGATTGGCTTTCGATGTTGATGGAGATGAGTTACAGCAAAAATAAATCCAATATCAATGCTTATGAATATGACAAACTCATGACCACTCTGTCTCTGACACTGAGTTATTAGGGGGTATAGCATGAAACGACTTTCAGGGATCTGCATAACGATTTTTTTTCTGATGGTTCAGACCGCATATTCGGAATCCGTGTTTCCTGACGGACTGATTGTGAAAGACGGTTATGAACAGGGAGTCGGCGCACCGATAGGAAACATCCAACTGGTACAGGGAACAGTGCTGATCGTCCATGCCGGAGAGACTCACGCGTATCTTGCCAAAAAAGACCTTCCCCTGTTCAAAGGCGATACCATCATCACCCGCGAAGACGGGCGCGTCAGTCTCAGACTCGGAGACGGAAGTGTGCTGACGCTAACTACAGCGACAAAGCTGGTCATCAATGAAAGTATTTATGATCCTTCCAAAGAAAATCGCTCTGCCTTTGTCAGCATGACCATCGGCAAAGCAAGATTCTGGATTAAGAAACTGGAAGATTTCAAATATTCCGACTTCAAGATCAGAACCCAGACTGCTGTTGTGGGGGTCAGGGGATCCGATTTTATTGTGGAAGCGGGAGAGAATTTTACCAAAGTTACCGCGTTGGAAAACACACAGATTGAAGTGGTCAGCCTGACCATGCCTTGTGAAGATGCCAAAAAGACCGCTGCTGGAAAATGCAAAGTTGAGCCGGTAACCCTGACAGACTTCGAGCGAGCCATTGTGAATGAAAATGCGCTTCCGATCCGCACTCAGGTAATTCCGCCCGAAGAAGCCGAGCATATCAGAAAAGAATTTACGATCAAAGAAGACGGAGAGCTTGCCCCAAAAGACAGTTCTGCTTCGGAACGGGAAATTTATCTTGTGCCGAAAACCGAGTTGATTACCCCTGAAAGCGTCACTCAGGCGGTCAGAATCGAAGCGGAATTACCGGGAGATATTCGTAAGTCAGCCGAAAAATCTCAGACATATCTCGAGGAAAGAGAGACTTCTGCTCGTCAGGAAGATACTGTGATTCAGCAACAGCAAACCGTCTCGGAATCACGGCATGAAAAGGTGATCAAGGAAATTTCCGAACTGCCGGGATTTCCCAAAGCGCCTGAGAGATAATCAGAGGGATACTCACTCTTTCCGAAAGATCGGAGAGGGTGAGTTCAATATTGGCAGCATTATTTTAAAATTTTAAAAGAGGATGATCGCTATGAAAAAGTGGCAGTGTACGGTGTGCGGTTATATCTGGGAAGGCGAAGAACCGCCGAATGAATGTCCGGTATGTGGCGCAGATAAAAGCAAATTCGGGGAAATCAAAGAAGCTGCGCCTGAGCCTCCCAAAACAGCTGAAGAACCTCAGAAAGCTCAATCCGAGTATGAACGGATATACAAAATGCTTACAAACCTGATGGTACAGCATCATGTTCATCCGATTTCCGTTCATATCCCGAACGGTGTAGCGCCCTTATCGGTGATCTTCATCTTTCTCGCGTTTATAACCGGCAGCGAAAGTTTCGCAACTGCTGCCCGGATCAATATGATATTTGTTTTTCTGGCAATGCCGATGGTTCTGTTTTCCGGGTATGTGGATTGGAAAAACAACTATGGCGGCAATATGACCAATACTTTTATGATCAAAATCATCTGCGGTGCTGTGGTAAGCTTGTGTTCACTGATTATGACGATCTGGTGGATGGCGGACCCGTACATTCTCGGAGAAAGCTCCTCTTCTTACGGCGGATTGTTTGTGGCAATATCGTTAGCCATGCTTGCGGCTGCCGGACTTGCCGGATTCATGGGCGGCAAACTGGTTTTCAAAGACTGACTTCCAAATAGGCAGTGCAAAGTAAAAAGTCTTTCAATTTTGGATTTTACACGTTGAACTTTGCACTGTTTTCAAACTATGTGGTACAAACTCGGACTTCGGGGCAGATTGTATGTGCTGTTCACCATTCTGACGCTGATCACGGTGATCGGCGGTGTGGTGATGATTCGCTATACCTATCGGATGGAAAGGCTGCTGACGCGTATTATCGAGAAAGATATGGGAGCGCTTCAGACAGCAGAAGCTTTCGAAACGGCTTTGGTCAATCATAAAAGCTTAATATCATATTATTTTTTATATAAAAATCCTGATCGGATCAGAAAATTGGAAGAATACCGTCAGTTGTTCAGGGAAAAATTTTCCGGCGTTCTTCTGATGGCAGAAACGGATGAACAGCGAAGCATTATCAAACAAATCGAATCCAGCTATAATGATTATCTGAATGCCGGGAATCGTATCATTGCTTTACCCGAAAAAAACGATCATAATTCCCAAGCTTCGATTCATTCGGAGATGCAAAAATATTTTTTCAAAGTATTGCAACTCTGCGAAGACTACAAACAGATCCACCGTAAAAATATTCTTGAAATCAATATCGAAAGCAGAAGAGAAGCAGCCTATCTGAGAATCATTGCGGGCATGGGCTTAAGTATGTCTCTGTTTCTGATATGTCTGCTGGCAGTGGTATTGATCGGACATATTCTGGAGCCGGTGCGCCGTCTGGCTAAGGAAGTTTATGGGAAACAGGAAGTTCGGATAGCAGATAATGAAATCAGCGCACTGAGTCAGAGTGTGCGCCACCTGATAGAGGATGCGGATTATACTCATTCGGAGCTTGAAAAAAGCCGGGAGCATCTGCTTCAGGCGGAAAAAATGGCAATGGTCGGCAAACTGGCAGCAGGTATGGCTCACAGCATCCGAAATCCCTTTACTTCTGTGAAAATGCGCCTGTTTTCATTAAACCGCTCTCTCAAACTTTCAGAGACTCAGAAAGAAGATTTCGAGGTCATTTCCCAGGAAATCCGGCATGTGGATCATATTGTTCAGAACTTTCTGGAATTTTCCCGCCCCCCGCGTCTGAAAATGCAGCGTATCAGTCCGTCAGTAGTTACGGATATGGCAATTCAGCTTTTGGAACATCGCGTGAAATCTTACGATGTCAGCGTCAAAATTATTCGAAAAGAAACGCTAGCGGAAATTGTCGGAGACCCAGAGCAGCTCAAAGAAGTATTGGTCAATATTATCATCAATGCCTGTGAGGCTATGGAAAACGAGGGAGGACAGATTCTAATTCAGGAGCAGACAATACCTGCGCAACAGAAGATATGTATCCGCATCAATGATAACGGTCCGGGCATTCCGCCCGCGATTCGGGAAAAAATTTTTCAGCCGTTTTTTACTACCAAAGAAGAAGGCACGGGTTTGGGACTTAGCATTGCCAGCCGCATTATTGAAGAGCATGGGGGAAAACTGGAAGTATCTTCTCCGGAAGGCTCCGGTACGACATTTACGATTATCCTACCGATGGCAGTGTGATGTTGAGGGCATACCGCCTTTGCTGATAATAGAAAGATAGTTTCGAAAAAAGAAGCCCTGTTTCTCCGTGATCGGAAAAACAGGGCTTGCGTAAAAAGAATTTCCGGCGGAGTCCTTCTCTCCCGTGCAGCTGCCCGCACAGTACCACCGGCGCTGGGAACCTTAACTTCTGTGTTCGGGATGGGTACAGGTGTTGCCTTCCCGCAATCACCACCGGAAATACATAATCACATGAAAACGTCTCCGCATATATGTCAACAATTTGTGGCTAAGCCTCACGACCTCTTAG
>CAZMDM010000134.1:0-8728 GCA_964564775.1 uncultured Desulfonema sp.
TTCCGAGATATGAACCGCCAATGCCGATGACGACAATATGTCTGAATGCTTTTCCGGTCGAGCCTCTGATTTCGCCCGAATGAACTTTTTGGGAAAACTGCCTGATCTGTTCTCTGATTTGTCGGATTTCCGGCATCACATCCTGCCCGTCAATGCAGATGGGCTTGTCTGAAAAATCTCTGCACGCGGTATGAAGCGCAGCCCGCTTTTCAGTGGTATTGACGATTTTGCCGCTCATCATATCCTGAAACTGCTGATGAATCTGTCGTTTTTCTGCCAATTCGAAAAGCAGCGACAGTGTCGTTTCATCCGCTCTCTGACGGGAATAATCGTAAAAGATGCCTGCACCTTTCGCAGAAAAATTTTCAAGGCGATTATTTTGATAAATCAGATGTTTCAGATGCTTATCCTGTCCAGACATGATATCGGCGTGCTGGCGGAGCTTTTGAATGACGGACATAACCTTATCCTCCGGTTGAGATGAAGTTTTGATGAGTGTTATATCAGAACTGAAAAATTTTTCACCATAAATCCGTTGAAGAGTTTATGCTTCAGACAGTTATCAGATACGGAACGTCGGTGTCGAAATCAGGTTTCTCCCCGGTGTCATCCGGCATGGCTACCGGCAGATAAATTCGAAATGTCGCGCCTTTTCGGGGTTCGCTACAGACCCGGATATAGCCGTTATGATTCCGAACAATTCCGCTGACCACCGCCAGTCCGATGCCTGTGCCTTCACCCGGAGGTTTGGTGGTAAAATACGGTTCGAATATCCGATCCAGAAGATTTTTCTCGATGCCACAGCCGGTATCTGTGATTTCCAGACGAACATAATCGCCGGACTTCATGCCGTTATCCGACTCAACCCTGTCTGCAGAAAGAACCACTTTGAGAATGCCGTCATTCTGATCACGCATCGCATGATATGCGTTGGTGCATAAATTAATCAGTACTTCATAAATCTGTGTTGTATCTGCCATCACACGCGGGCAAGCCGCATCGATCTCTGTCCGAATTTCGATTTTAGAAGGTATCGAGGCTCTCATCAACTGCAACGCTTCCCGGACAACGGTCTGTATTTCCGACGGGCGTTTTTCCTGCCCGGTTCGTAAGCTGAAGTTGAGAATCTGTTTGATCAGATCGCTGGCTCTGTTTGCGGCTTTGAGAATTTTTTCGATATAAGAATGCCAGAGCGGATTTTTCGGCAGACTTGCTTGAAGCAGTTCCGAGTAACCGACAATTCCCGTGAGAATATTGTTGAAATCATGGGCAATCCCTGATGCCAGACTGCCGAGAGCCTGATTCTTTTCAGACCGTCTTAAGGATTCTTCCAGTTTTGCTTTCTCTGCTTCGATCCGTTTGCGCTCGGTAATATCATGGGCAATGCCTTCGATATGCTCCACCCTGAGATGTTTGGACAGAACCGGATATTCGGTCAGTTCCAGAAAATGCAAAGTCCCGTCTTTATGACGTATTTCAACCTCATACTGCGCCTGTCGAATCCCCTGTAAATTGAATCTGAATTTTTCTATGGCTTGCTGATTGACAGGAGTATCTGTCAGATACTTCATAAATCCCTGTCTTCCATCTTCTTCGGAATATCCTAACACATTGGTAAAAGAAGGGCTTATATATGTCAATACTCCGTTTGCATCATAAGTATAAAAAAAATAATTATCATGGAGTGCTTCGGCAAGCCTGCGATATTTCTGCTCGCTCAATTCCAGTTTTCTCTGCTTTTCCTCAAGATCGGCAACTTTTTTTTCCAGTTTGCGGGCTAAGGCAGAGGCATATTCGATCTCCAATTCCAGCGGAGATTTCTGATTCCGACGATGTTCTGCCTGCATATTCTCGGTCAGCGCATGCTTCACATGCTTGAGAAATTCGCCGGGATCCATCGGTTTGACAATAAATTTTGTTGCTCCCATATCCAGAGCAAGCTGCTCATCTTTGGCAGTGGTATAGGTGGCAGTGTAAAAAATGAGCGGAATATGACGCAGTTTTTCACTGCTCCGAATCGCTCGGCACAAAGAATATCCGTCCATAACCGGCATCAGAATATCGGAAATGATCAGATCGGGCAGATGGGTTTCAGCCAGTGCCAAGCCTTCTTTGCCGTTTTCCGCGCTGATGACCTCATAGTTTGCGGACTCCAGGATATAATGCTGTAAAATTCTGGAATTTTCATCGTCTTCGACCACCAAAATTTTCATCATCTGTCTCCTATGATTTTTCGGATCTGATCCATCACCATATCGGGATTGATCGGTTTTTCGATATAGCCGTCACATCCCGCGGCAAGCAGACGTTCACAATCTCCTGCCATTGCATACGAAGTCATGGCAATCACGGGAACAGATTTGCATCTGTCCGAACTACGGAGCATCTTCAGCACATCGGTTCCCATAATATCGGGAAGCTGGATATCCAGAATAATAAAATCAGGAACTTCGTTGATTGCGGTTTCATATCCTGTTCTGCCGTTCATTGCCCGGACTGTCTGATAACCGTGAATTTCCAGAATAAAGGTAATCAGTTCCATATTGTTTTCATCATCCTCGATGACCAATGCCCGCTTCATTGTTTTACCTCAATATCTTTCCGAATGGTGATTCCGAATACACTGCCTTTGTTCAACTCGCTTTCAACGCTGATGTCTCCTTTAAGCAGTTCCTGAGCAATCTTCCGGGTCAGATACAGCCCCAGTCCTGTTCCGCCGGCTTTGACTCTCAGATGCGAATCAATGCGCTCGAACGGCTCGAAAAGTCTGTGAATTTCTTCCGCCGCGATGCCGATACCCGTATCACTCACTTTCACCTCGACTTGATCGCCCAAATCTTTCGCGGTGATTTTTATGATTCCTGTCTCGCTGTATTTCACAGCATTGCTCAGATAGTTCAGAATGCACTGCTGAAAACGCTTTCTGTCTGTGTTGACAACAAGATCATCAGGAACATCGTATTCGATACTCAGCGATTTTGCCTGCACCTGAGGCTGAACCGAAGTGATTGCCTCCTGTATGATCTCAATCACCCGGAATTGTTTCGGATATACATCAATTCTTCCGGCTTCGATTTTGGATATGTCTATGACATCGGTAATCAAGCCCAGCAGATGATTCGCGCAGGAATACACCCGGCTCAACTGATCTTTCTGTTTGGGATTCAGCTCTCCGGTCATGCCTTTTAAAATAATCCCCGTAAATCCGATGATCGAATTGAGCGGTGTTCTCAGTTCATGGGATACGGACGCGATAAACATATTTTTCAGATGATCCAGTTCTTTCAGACGCTCATTTGCTTTTTCTAATTCGTACGCGTGTTTTTCGAGTTCGAGTTCGGCTTTTTCCCGGATCGCGATTTCTTTTTTCAGGCGATAATTCCAGAACAACATAAATGACAAAAACACAAGCAAGCCGGAGGAAACATAAAGCACATATTTCCAGATAATTCCCGGATCAACACCTGTTTTATATTCCACTGTAACCCATCTGCGCTGAATTTCCTGTTCTTCTTCAGGAGTGATGGAATTCAACCCTTTGTTGATGACGGAGACAAGTTCGGGAAAATCTTTACGAACCGCGAATCGAAGCGAGAATATCTCAAACGATGCCTGAGCCGCGACTTTCAGATTGGTCAGATTGAGCTTGCGGATCCAATACGAAGCCGATGCGATATTCGCGACAAATGCCTCGATCTGTCCGCCGGACAGCGCCATCAAGCCTTCCTGCAATGTCGGATATGTGATCGGCGTGATCGCAGTCTGCTCTTTCAGAAATCCCTCGTGCGAACTTCCTGCCTGAACCCCTATTTTTTTATCCTGAATATCTTTGATCCCGGCAATAAACGGCGCATTGCTGTGCATGATGATGACCCGCTGGTAATGGGCATAAGGCTTTGAAAAAAGAAGATACTCTTTCCGTTCTTCAGTCTCTCCCACACAGGGCAGAACATCGATATCTTGTTTTTTTACCAGTTCCATCACCTGTTTCCATGAAAGGTTATTCACAATTTTCATGTTCAATCCGAGACGCTCGTTGAGAATCCTGACATAATCCGATGATATTCCCTGATATCTTCCCTCCGCATCCCGATATTCGAACGGCACGAATTCAGGATCGATGCCAAGACGGATCTGCGGATGTTTCCGAATCCAATCTTTTTCCGCTTCGGTAAGAAGGATGGTTTCCGAAACACTCTCCGAAGCGGGTTTGCCGTAGATATGTCGGTTCAGTGCATCATAATACACGGAAGAGTTGTCTTTTTTCAATTCTGCCAATCGCTGATCTATGCGTAAAGCCAGCCTGCGCCCTTTTTCCGAATTTTTGGTAAAGGCAAAGCGAAGCTGACTCGGATTGAACACTACAGGTGTACGGATGAGATTGAAATCTTTCTCGAGACGAAAACCGAAGATAATGCTGACGACTCCGGCATCGGAGTTTCCGGTCGAAACCGACTGAAACACTTCCTGATAAGAGTCATATTCTAAAAACTGGGCGGAAATATTGAATTTTTCAAGTATATTTTTAATGCCGTCATCACCGGTGTAGTTGATGCTTCCCTTCATCACTGCAATGCGTTTATTTTCAAGATCAAAATAGGATTGGATCGAAGTATGGGGGGGGGTGTAAATCGCTGAGTAACTGTTCAGAACTGTTTCTGTGTTGAAATCAAAGCGGTTCTTGCGTTCGGCAGATACGGCAACATCCGGCATGATATCGATTTCCCCACGTTCCAATCGGCTCAGACACTCTGTCCATGTGCCTTGAACATAACGGATTTCGAATCCTTCCGAAACAGCAACCGCGTTTAAAATATCGGGAAACAGCCCGGTTACACGCCCGTCATCGCTCGTATAGATTTTGGGATAATTTTCATACGCACCGACTCTGATGACGGGAGGGATATCTTCGGCAGACACAACGCAGACAGCGAACAATTGCCATAAAAAACAGAATGCTCTCAATCGCCTCATATACCCTCTGATCAATATCGCTGAAGACAGATTATTGCTTTTGTATCGCATTCCTTCAAGTATAAGTCAACACCTAAAATTATCCGGCCGAGCGTCTGCATTCTCAGTTGCAACTGCACAGCCGCTGCTGCATTGCGAGCTTATACTGAAAGCTGTCCTCGAGCGCCTGCCAACTGGCTTCGATAATGTCTTCGGATACGCCGATGGTATTCCATAACTGATCGTGTCCTCTCGATTCTATGAGAACACGGACTTTTGCCGCAGTACCGTCTCTTCCGTCAATCACCCTCACCTTGAAATCTACCAAGTGCATGTCTTCGATATCCGGAAAAAATTTATGCAAGGCTTTACGCAACGCGTTGTCCAGTGCGCTGACCGGTCCGTTTCCTTCGGCAGCCGTGATTTCATATTCATTGCCTACGGAAATTTTGATCGTGGCATGAGCGGAACAAGGTTTATCCTTATCTTTTTCAACCGTTACCCGGAAAGATTCTAATTCGAAACAGGGTTTGAACTGATCTGTGAATTTTTCCAGCAGAATTCTGAACGAGCCTTCCGCGATATCGAACTGATACCCTTCCTGCTCCATGCGCTTGACTTCGGAGATGATTTTTTTTGCATCGAATCCGTTATGATTCAGTTCGATGCCCAATTCTTTTGCCTTGTATTCGACATTGCTTCTGCCTGCCAGATCCGACATCAGCACGCGTCTACGATTTACCACTGTTTCCGGCGGAAGATGCTCATACGATTTCGGATTTTTCAAAATCGCACTGACATGGATACCGCCTTTATGGGCAAACGCGCTTCTGCCCACAAACGGCTGATTGTTTGTCGGAATCATATTGGCGGTCTCGGATACGAATCGTGAGAGCTGAAGCAGCTTTGTGAGATTTTCCTCCGACATGCAGGGATAGTGCATTTTTGTGCATAATATCGGAATGATCGAAGTCATATCCGCATTGCCGCATCGCTCTCCGTATCCGTTTATCGTACCCTGAACCATCACAGCGCCGGATTTTACAGCGGTAATGGCGTTGGCAACTGCAAGTCCGCAGTCGTTATGCGTGTGAATGCCAAATCTGACAGGTTTTCCGTCAAACGCACTCTGCACATCTTTCAGGGCAGCTTCTATATCAAACGGAAGGGTTCCTCCGTTGGTATCGCATAATACAATGATGTCCGCACCGCCGTCGGCTGCGGCGTTCAAGGTCAGCAGGGCATATTCCCGATTTGCCTTGTATCCGTCGAAAAAATGCTCCGCATCATAAATCACTTCACGTTCGTGTTTTTTCAGATACGCTACGGTTTCGAAAATCATGCTCAGGTTTTCCTCCAGAGTGTTGCTCATGATCTTGACGTGCATATCCCATGTCTTTCCGAAGATTGCTACCACCGGCGTATCACTGCGGATGAGTTCCCGGACATTGGGATCATCTCCTGCCATGATGCCGGGTTTGCGGGTGGAACCGAACGCGGCGAGCTTGGCGTGTTTGAATCTAACCTGTTTTGCCAGCTCGAAAAACAGCTTGTCTTTGGGATTGGAACCGGGCCACCCGCCTTCGATATAATGAATCCCGATGTCATCCAGTTTCCGGGCAATGCGGATTTTATCATCTGCCGAAAAATTGATGTTTTCGCCCTGGGTTCCATCTCTCAAAGTCGTGTCGTACAAAAGCACGGGTTCCATAATCCTTCTCCTTGTTTTTGGAAATAAAAAATCCGTTACCGGCTGCAAGAGCTGATAACGGATTCGATTTATTTTCAGTATATTAAAAAAATTAAGCCATTATCAACCCTTTCCTTGTCCGAGGAAAATAATCCCCGGAAGGATAATGCTAATGAGGATGATAATGGAAATAAGCTGATTCATAACTGACCTTATATCAGGGATTCAGATATTTGTCAAACAGTTTCTGTGGTTATCATATCTTACGCCGGCTGTTCCACGCTATACTTTGTGAGTCAAGATTTATCCGACTCCTCTTCCAAATCCAACTGAAACCGCACAGGTCCGCGATACTTCTCTTTTCCGAAAACAGAATGCAATGCACATTCGGAAGTGGGCTGAGACCATGAGGTAGCAATCGCACCGTGTCCTTTGGGAAACACCGTTACTTCCGCGTCAATGAAATCGAGCGGGGCCAGCGCAGCCGGCTTGTCCACCAGATCATCCTGTGCTGCATAGCAGATCAGATAGCGGATATCTTTTTCTTTCATGCGATGAAAATTGAGCCTTCTGCCGAAAAGCTTCACCGGCAGAGTTCCGTCTTTTTCCACCGGAATCGTATAGGAATCAAAGCTCATCTGTGTAATACCCAGCGGAAGATCAGTGCGGTCATAAATCAGCCAGTAATTGATGGCAGCAGCAGTTTTATTGATTTTCACCTCGGAACCGTCAGGACGGTCGAACATTGCCAAATCTCTGTAAAACGCCAGAATCGGTGCCTCCCGTTCCATACTTTTGAGCTTATATACCCAACTCATTACCGTTCCATCCACAACCCGATTGCCGTTTTCCATTGGCTTTGTGGCATATCCCAAATCCCTGAATCTGTCGGGAAGATGCTGAAGATATTCTACCAATGCCTTGCTTCGGGTTCCGTCCATCGGCGATACACAGGTGATCAGCGCATCCACGAGTCCATCCAGTTCGCCGGATAAAATATCCGCCATTGCCACGAATCCGCCCTGACAAAAGCCGTTCAATGTAACCGGGTGACCGTGTTTCCGATAAAGGATTTCACAGAAATATCGGGCATCCCGCGCATCGTCATCGCCGGTCATAGTCTGAACCGCAGGTATCAGATCGATGTCTTTGATAATGCGGATATAGGTGGGAATGCCCATATTGGCAAACGAATGAACATAGCTTTTTTTTTCTTTGGGCAAAAATGCCAGAATATTGGGTCCGAGAACATAAGGCGGAAGAATCAGAATCGGCTTTCCGTTGTCTCTTAACGGCTTTCCCCCTTCGGTCGGCAGAACCTGCCACAACTCGAAGCGATCTGTCTCGGCTGCTTTGATGTACATATTCTTGTCTTCGAAATGAAACCCGTAATCCGGCTTGACCGCCAGAATTGCCTGAGGATATTCATACACGACTTTATGAAGCAATTTTGTCTGTCTTTCAATAATATCTGACAGATCATGCCCGTTTTTATTCAGAATCATGTTGATCAGCGCATCGCTAGTTTCTTCGAGCTTTTTGTTGTGATATACGTTCATTGTGGAAAGCGTGCCTTGCAGACCTTTCTGATAGACCTGAAGGTTGAACAAAAACAGATTCAGATAATCGCTCAGAGTTTGCATGGGATCGCTTTTTGCCAGTTTTTCTTTTTCCAGATTATTGAAAGAACTGAGTGAAATCCAATAGGGCGACATAAATTCGTTGAGATATTTGAGAATGCCGTAAGAATAAATCTGCATAGCTTTGACAGCATTGGCGGCTATTTCGAGATGGTTCATAATACGCTCCTCTATTCTGATGTGAAATAGTAGTGAAGACTTGGATTTCAATACCTCATTTTTTTTCGAAGAACAAGTTTTTTCCATAGCTTTGCCATAAATCATTTCGAGGCAGATATTGCAAAACCGATCTTCCTGAGGTTCAAAAGCATCGATGATACGATCCGTCTTTCTCGTTCGGTGAATGTGCGCCGCCGTCATTCAAAAAAATTTCCGAAAAAGCTTGACAAGCGATCATGGAAAAAATATTATCCCTAAAACTATGTTAGTTAATCTTAATTTAGAT
>CAZMDM010000135.1:0-5772 GCA_964564775.1 uncultured Desulfonema sp.
TTTTACCCCCAGACGGATCGCTCCCAAAATATCCTCTTCCGTTATCGGCGGAGTCGGACTTTTCGGAGTCATGGCATCCGAAAGTTTGTGGGCAATAAATATCATCGGATACAGCAGATATTTTATAGTATTCAAGGGCAGAATAATCAGATGCCAGAAATATCGCCAGTGGACCGCGCCCAAAGTTTTGGGAATAATTTCACCGAAAAACAGGATAATCAATGTGAATAAGGTTGAAAACAGAGGAAACCATGAGGCACCTATAACTTCATGAGCATATCGTCCGACAATCACAGAGCCGACAGTATGGGCACCTGTATTCAGAATCAGAATCGCAGACAAGGGTACCGAAATCTGATTTTTCATTTCGATAAACTTTGCAGCCTTATAGCGTCTGCGTCCCTCATTTTTTTCGGTTTCCAGTGTTCCGAGCCGGGTCGAATACAGCACTGCCTCAAACAGGGAACATTGGGCTGAAATCAGAAGCGTTACGATCACAACTGTGACCAGAACCAACATTATCTATCTCCTTATGTTAAGGTTAATACCTTAAAATAGTGCTTATTTGTGTAAAAATCAACTTGTGTCAGGGCGTGCTTCGAATATATAATGAAAGAACTCAAATAGCAATATGCAACGAAACGAGGTAATTTTGTACCAGATTATTGCTGCGGTCATTTTTCTGTATCCCTATATTGCTTCTGCCGATGACAGCGGATTGCAGAATTTTCTGAAAGCCTATCCCGATCATATCGCTTCGATATCTCCGAACACGCTGCATTGGAAAGACGGAACAACGATGCTCTATGATGACGGACTTGCAAAAGATTTCAATACCCGCCTGAATGCGCCGGATTTGGAAGACCAGATGTCGGTTCCGTACCCGAAAGGAATCAATTATCCGATTCCTCAAAAAGAGGATGATCCGGGTCGGATCCGCTATGAGCCGTTTTTCAAAAAAATGTACGGAGATTCTCCGAAAGCAGTAAAATCAAAACTTGTAACGATCCGGTGGATGCCCAAAACTGTCAATAAAAAGATTCGGATCAGCTCGGTTAATCATGTAAATCTCCATCTTCAGGCAGTATCGGAAGAATTGGATGCTTTACCCAAAGAATTGAAAAAGTATGTCAGCAAGGTCTGCGGAACATTTGTATGGAGAAATATTGCAGGAACCCGGCGGCTGAGTCTTCACAGTTTCGGGATCGCCATTGATATCAATCGGAAATATTCGCATTACTGGCGTTGGAATAATCCTGATCCCAACAGCGATCAGAAATACAAGAATCTGATTCCGCTTCAGATTGTCGAAATATTTGAAAAACATGGCTTTATCTGGGGCGGAAAATGGTATCATTATGATACCATGCACTTTGAATACCGACCGGAATTGCTGATAAGGTAGTTTCTGTACTTTAATTCTTTATTTCGGTGTTCTGAAGGGTTTTAATTGTTCGGCAAAAATTTCAGAGTCTTTACCTGTGATTGCCATGACAGCACTTTTTTCCAATGACAGGATCATCAGTTTTCCCGTATTGATCTCCGAAACTGTTTTATCCATAGTTCTTCGAAATATTTGAAATTATTTTTTATAGGATGTAAAAGACTCGCCCTGTTTCAGCCTGAGCGTGAATGTAGTTCCTTTGCCGACCTCACTTTCCACATACAGGCGATAGTCATAGGCATCCGCAATCCTCTGAACAATGGAAAGTCCCAGTCCTGTGCCACCTGACTTGGTGCTTACAAAGGGATTGAAGATGGTTTTGATCAACTCATCGGACATACCGCAGCCTGTATCGCTGATGCTGATTGCCACGAATTTGTTCTTCAAAGGCGATATACTGAGCGTAATTTTTCCCTGTCCTGTGATTGCTTCAGCAGCATTGAGCAGTAAATTCCAAAAAATCTGATGCAGGTGTGACGGATCAATATTCACCGTAATACCGGCATGAAACTCTTTGATAATCTGTATATTATCCCGATATCTTTTATCATTTTGAAACAGAGCAAGAGTTTCTTCCAGAACTTTATCCGGATATACGGTTTCGATCTTGGCAGCAGGAGGTTTGGCAAAGAGCAGAAAATCACCGACCAGTCCGCTCAGACGATCTGCCTCGCGCAAAATAATGCTCATCAGACGCTCTTTGTCGGGATCATACGGCATATCTTCGTTCAGCATCTGCACAGCCCCTCGCAGAGATGCCAGAGGGTTTTTGATCTCGTGTGCAAGTCCAGCTGCCATTTCTCCGACAGCAGCCAGCTTTTCGACACGCTTGACATGAGCTTCCATTGCATCGAGTTCACGCCGGGTATTTCTTGTCTGCTCTGCCAGTACACCGCTTAAAAACGCCACTGCAAAACAAGCCACCATGATAATCATCACTTTATACAGAATATGGCTCCACGGATGAACTGCTATGGATTCATAAGCTCCGAACGGACTGAGAATACCATAAAATTCGAGATCAACCATAACTCCGTACTGTATACTGCACAAAGCCGCCATAATCATGCTGCCATTTCTGAACAAGATCATGCTGGTATAAATAATTACCACCAGATACAGAAATGAAAAAAGGCTGGCATAGCTTCCGGTAAGAAAAATGAGAAGAGACACCAGAAACGTATCAATACCGATCTGAATATAAGCAAACCATAAGGGGGATCGGGTGCGATAGAGCAGCAGTGCATAGCAGAATGATAAAAAAAAGATCACCGTGATCAATCCGTATAACAACAGCAACGGTTGATGCATCAGAGAAATCTTTTCACTCATCTGCAACACAAGGCTCGATCCCAGCAGCAGTGTGGCAAACAGAAGTCTGAAAAAGATCAGCCACTTGAGTTTCTGATAAAACTCATTATCCGGCTTTATCGGATAATTATCCATATCGGAAACCGCATTATCCTACACCGCCCGCCATAGAGAAGATCGGCATATACATCGCGATAACCAATCCGCCGACCACAACCCCCAGAAAACACATCATGGCAGGCTCGATCATTTCCGTCATGTTATTGACAGCTTCATCCACTTCTTCATCATAAAAGTCTGCAATTTTACTTAACATGGCATCCAATGCACCTGTGGATTCGCCCACCGAAATCATGGAGCAGACCATCGAAGGAAACACGCCACTTTCAGCAAGCGGATCAGCCATCGAGCGTCCTTCGGAAATTCCTGTGCGTACATCATAAATTGCATTTTCCACAGACTTATGCCCTGCGGTTTTGGCAACAATATCCAGTGAATCTAATATTGGTACACCGCTTGCCAGCATGGTTCCCATAGTCCGGGTGAACTTGGCAACCGCAATCTTTCGGATCAGCATTCCGAATACCGGCAGAGACAACGACCACTTGTCTATGAGTGTTTTACCTTTTTCGGTTTTATAAAAGCGTTTGAAAGAATAAATACCCAATGAAGCTCCCACAGCGATATAGATCACGTTGCTTTTGATAAAATCGCTGATTCTGACCACTAATGCAGTCAGAGGCGGAAGTGCTGCGCCCATTTCGGCAAACATTTTCTGAAATACCGGAATAACAAAGACCATGATAACCATAACAACCGCAATGGCAACTACAATGGTAATCGTCGGATACATCATAGCGCTTTTGACTTTGGCTTTGAGCTTTGCTGCTTTTTCAACGTGTTCTGAAAGACGCTTCAGAATCGTATCCAGAATACCGCCTGCCTCACCTGCCGCAATCATGTTCACAAACAGAGAATCAAAATGATCCGGATGTTTTTTTAAGGCATCCGCGAGACTGACACCACCTGCCACATCATCTTTGACCTGTTTCATCATTTTTTTGAATGTGGCATTTTCCGCCTGAGAATACAACAGTTCCAGACATTGAATGATCGGAAGCCCCGCATCAATCATGGTGGAAAACTGCCGACAGAAAATAATAATATCTTTGCTGGTGATCTTCGACTGAAATAACGGAATATTTTCAAAAATATCTTTGGGCTTGTCTTTGACGCTGATCGAAACAAGTCCGCGTTTTGCCAAAACATTCTCAACCGCCCCGGCGTTCGGGGCTTCCATAATGCCCTTCTGGGGCAGCCCGCGTTTATTCTTTGCCTTCCATACATATTCCGGCATAATTATCCTCCCCAAGTTTGAAAAAAACAGGAAACTCTTGTTTTATGCAGGAGAATATCTTATATCATATTTATATTTATGCAACAATATTTTTACCATAAATATATATATCTTATTTGATTTATTAGATAAAAGGCAAATTATGGAAGGTATTATCAGATTTCATGTGGAGTTTTTTTACGAAGACATTTCAAAGCGGATTTCCAGCTGTTTTTCGGAGATCAACGCGTGGCGCAGGCTGATGTATTATACCGGGCTGATCGGACAGAATCCGAATTGTTACGGTGGTTTAGGATATGGCAATATCAGTCGGAGATACGTTTGGGCAGAATCGCTTCATACATGTCATGCCTTTGTGATCAGCGGATCCCAAACTGGACACCTGCCCGATTCGGAGATGAAACATTATGCTCTGGTAACCGAATGTTATCCCGAAGAAAACAGAGTTGTTGCCAAAGGGCTGACAAAACCCTCTTCGGAATCCATGACACACGGAACGATTTATGCGCTTGATGATACTGTAAACGGCGTGATCCATGCCCACAGCCCGGAAATATGGCGACATGCCGAAGCTCTACAGATTCCGGTTGCTTCAGAACATGCTGAATACGGAACAGCGGAAATGGCTGCGGAAATCGGCCGCCTTTTCTCCGAGACAGATCTTTCTGAAAAAGGCATTTTTGCAATGGGCGGGCATGAAGACGGTATAGTTGCATTCGGAAAAAACCTTGAAACCGCAGGCGTGTTACTGATACGCTATCTTGCGCTTGCATTACAAACCTCTTGAGAAAGCAGACAAAATAATGAATAATATCAGTCAGTTTATTACGATGATTGTGCCTCTGATTTTTGCCATCACCATTCACGAAGCAGCTCACGGATATGCCGCGCTTCGCATGGGAGATCGGACTGCCGAATTGTCGGGGCGCGTTACGCTGAATCCCATCAGCCATTTCGATCTTTTTGGCTCTCTGATTCTGCCTCTGATGCTGAAGTTTTCAGGTTCGCCCATCATGTTCGGTTATGCCAAGCCGGTTCCGGTAAATCCGAACAACTACAATAATTATCACAAAGGAACACTGATCGTGTCATCGGCAGGCGTTCTGGCAAATCTGATTTGCGCGATACTATCCGGCATACTGTTTCAGGTATTGGCAAATTTCAAGTCCGCATGGACAAGCGATATCCTGTTTTCGATTTCCATGCCGATGGCAAATATGCTGGCATACAGCGTCATCATCAATCTGGTGCTGATGGTTTTCAATCTGATTCCGATTCCGCCGCTGGACGGCAGCCGGATTCTGGCAATGTTTCTGCCGGACAGCATCCGTCCTGCATTTGAACAGATCGAGCGATTCGGCATGATTATTCTGATTGTGCTGATGATGACCAAAATCATAGATAAAATCATTCATGCAGTTGTGAACCCTCTGGGCAATATGCTGCTCGGCGGATAATTTTTTTAAGGAGTATCTTAACTATGACAGACAAAAAACGCATCTTAAGCGGAATGCGTCCCACAGGACTTCTTCATCTGGGCAATTATCACGGCGCTTTGGCAAACTGGATTGAGATGCAGGATCGCTTCGAATGTGTTTTCTTTATCGCGGACTGGCATGCGATGACCAGCAGCTATGATGATATCAAGATGATCCGGGGC
>CAZMDM010000136.1:0-11417 GCA_964564775.1 uncultured Desulfonema sp.
AGAGAAGCAGTTGAAAAGAAGCCTGCCGCGCCTCCGTCCGGTCCGTCTCCTGACATTCAGGCGTTGAAAGAAAGTCTTGAGCAGTTCAAAAAGGCAATGGAAGCTTCTCAGAGCAGTAAAATAATGGAGGCTCTTGAAAAAATCAGAGAAGCAGTTGAAAAGAAGCCTGCCGCGTCTCCTCCGCCTCCTGCCGGACCTTCTCCTGATATTCAGGCATTGAAGGAAAGTGTTGAACAGATCAGAAAAGCAGTGGAAGCCACTCAGATAGAACCTGTTAAGACAATGAACATTATTGTTCTGGTTATCTGCACTCTGACATTTTTTGGATTTATATGGCTTATCGCGATGTCATTTTCAATCAATAAAACAGTGGAAGATATCAAAGATGATCTGTTTCCGAGAAAAGGGAAAAAAACATCTCAGATTGAAGAAAATAATGGCAAATCCAAGTCAGCATCTTCCGATATCAAGTCTGTCAAGGTGAATGAAAGTCTTCATATCATCAACGGACAGGCAGTTGTGCGTTTGGAAAAACTCACAGAAAAATCCGTTACTATCGAGCTAACTCTGCCCAATATGAAGGTATATAAAATGGAAGATATGAAGGTCGGCAATCGGATGCGCTTCGAATATGACAGTGAAACCTATTTTCTGGATCTGATTCGGATCAGCAAAGATTCTGCGAAACTGAAAGTGTATAAACGCACATCAACCTGATATTGTAATGAAAAAGTATATTTTATATATTGTAGTCGTTGCAGGGCTGGGATATCTTGCCAATTATACCGGAATTGTGGAAATTCCGTTTTTGGGAAAGCCTTATAAACCCAAAGAAAGCAAACCTGCTTCCACAACGCCGATAGACCCGGCAGAAAAAGCGATTCCCGATCACCGGATGATAGAACCGGAAAAAAAGGAAACTCCATCTTCGAAAGAGGGCAGCGTTACTCCCCAAAAAAATGAAGATATTCCTGAAGTCGTATATGTGAGAAACAATCAGAATGCCCATGTGATTTCGGGTCAGGTGATGATACGAGTCAGCGATCTGACCAGAGATTCCGCGTATATCGAAATCATGCTGCCGAATATGAAAGTCTATCGGCTGCCGGATATGCAGGTCGGTGCGCGGGCAAGATTTGAGTCCAATCAGAAGGTATATTTTCTGGATCTGGTGGAAATTTACAATAAATCTGCAAAAATAAGAATTACAAAACGTGCGTGAGGTGTATCATGGGAAAATATATTTTATACATTGTGATCGCATTGATCATTGCCTTTGCAGCCAACTTTTTCGGGTTTGTGCGGATTCCTTGGCTGGATGTTCCGTTTGCCACAGAAAGCAGTTATTATCGGGGAGGAGCGGAGAAACATCAGAAAGCGGCTGATGATGCTTTAAAAGTTCAGTGATATGAGAGAACGGATTCTTGAAATATTGCGGGCAGAAGATGGAATTGTTTCGGGGGAGGTATTGAGTGAAAAACTCGGAATATCGAGAGTTTCTGTCTGGAAACATATTCAGAAGCTTGAAAAATGCGGGTATGAAATTTTATCCATGCCCAAAGGATATCGCCTGCTTCATTCGCCGGATATTCCGTTTCCTTGGGAATTTCCTGGCAGAGAAGAGTGTATCCATTATTTCGAAGAAGCAGAATCCACGATGGATATTGCCAGATCGCTTGCGCGCAAAGGTTGTCCGCATTTGACGGTAGTGATTGCCGGGCGGCAGAGCAAAGGACGCGGAAGACTTCAGAGATGGTGGCATTCTTCGGAAGGAGGCTTGTATTTTACCGTTGTATGCCGGCTTCATATTCCGCCGCAGCAGAGTTCAAAAATCAATTTCGCCGCGTCTTTATGCCTTGCCAAGACATTTCGGGAATGTTACGGGATTGCTGCGGATCTGAAGTGGCCCAACGATATTCTGGTCGGGGGCAGAAAGCTCTGCGGAATGCTGTCCGAGATGGAAGCTGACGATGATCTCTTGTCTTTTGTGAATATCGGCATGGGCATCAATATCAATAATAATCCAAGTATTGAACAACCCAAAGCAGTTTCCGCAAAAGAAATTCTGAATAAAGAATTGTCCCGGAAAGAAGTGTTGTCCGAATTCCTGAATCGTTTCGAATCATATTTGCCGACACTGAATCCCGATGCAGTGATTGCCGAGTGGAAAAAATATACGGTTACTATCGGACAGAGGGTCAGAATTGTTACGATTCATGAGGAATTTGAAGGTCTTGCAAGAGATGTGGATGATGACGGCTCACTGATCTTGCAGACCGATGACGGTGAGATCAGAAAAATCGTATATGGAGATTGTTTTCATCAGCAATTGCAATGATTCGGAATAAAAATACAAATCATCCGAATCTTGACCTGTTTTCGGAGATTTGATACATATACGGTTCGGAGAAAAAACAATGCATTCGAATTGGTTTGAAACGCTTCAGAATGTTTTTCAGGACGGACCCGAAGGTGCTGCCATTCGACATCATCTTATCGAGACCGTCAGACAGCATATTCATTCTTCGGTAAAACAGATTGAAGCTCCTCCCATGCCTACTGAGGAGGAAGAAGAAATATCGGCAGAACCGGAGGCGGCAGAGCCGCGCGGTCTGCGTTCGGGAAAAATGCGGCGACTTCGAAACGCATATAAAATCAAAGAACTTCTTTCCAAACCCGTAGCATTGCAAGATGATAAATTCTGATCGGATTTTCGGGAGAATATGACAAATGAAAGCATGGATAGCGCAGAAAATAGCGCAGTTGATTCTGAGAATTTTGGGGATGCAGAAAGGCGTTGACTTTCTGATCAAATACAGGCGCGTCGGAATGGCGGCGGATCTGGTGAACAATCATTTTGATATTGCTGCTCCCTGGCCCGAGTGCGTGGCAACCGGCAATCTGTTTCTGAGAAAATGGGATTTTTTCAACGCGGGTCAGTTTCTGATCAAGTGCAGAACCGAAACTGTGGTGGCGATATTCAATGATTGGTATAAAAATTCCAAAATCTCTTTCAAACCGCAGGCAATTATGGCGTTATGGCTGACCGCTCCGCCGTTTGCCGCGGAAATGGAAAATATCATCAAAGTTGTTGATCTGATTGTGATTACCAACAAACCTCTGCTGAATGATATGATGACCAAAATGGCATCGGATGCGGTCATTTCCTATATGGACAAAACCCAGTCCGTGCCTTTGAACGCGACATTGGCAACACTTCCGCCGGAATCGCTGGTGCCGATTATGGTCGGACTCCGGGCAAAAAATCCGGATAAATTCGAATTTCGGATAGGCAAGCTTCCTCCCGCGGTGATGGGACTGGTCAGAGGCAAAATCCGGGAAGTCGAATCCCATGTCATTAAGATGAAAAATTTCGAAAAAGCAGATACTCTACTGGGCAAACTGATTCCTCCGCCGTCTCCGCCGCCCGAATTGCCGCCTCCGGCTCCGGCTGAACCGCCCAAACCAGCTCAGGGACAAGCTGCTGCTCCGCAAGGAAAGGATTTGGGACACGATCATGGCAAACCTCATCCTCATCACCATAAGGACGATGAGGACGATGATCATGATGATGAAGATCATGATGAAGATCATGATAACGGACATGATGAGGAATGATTTTTGCATCGGGAGATGAATTATGAAACGTTCGACTGTTGAGACTGCAACCGGTATTTTTGTATTCATAGGGATTTTGTGCATCTCATATCTTACTGTCAAACTTGGTAAAATGGAGATCATCGGCGGAGATTATTACACGATTTACGCCAGCTTTCAATCCGCATCCGGGCTGACCAAAGGCGCAAAAGTGGAGATGGCAGGGGTTCAGATCGGCAGCGTGGATGATATCAGTTTAGATAAAAAGCGCATTGTGGCATCGGTGAAAATGAAGATCAGAAAAGACCTGAGTCTGTCTGAAGATGCCATTGCTTCTATCAAAACATCCGGGCTGATCGGGGATAGGTATATCAAAATCTCTCAGGGCGGATCCGATACCATTCTGAAACCGGGAGATACGCTTACCGAAACCGAATCTGCCATTGATATCGAAGAACTTATCAGCAAGTATGTGTTCGGGAAAGTCTGAAACAACAAAGGAGTATGACATGAAAAACATCATTGTAACGATACTGGTTTTGCTGTTTACATCGTCTGTGTATGCAGCGGAACAGAAAACCGCTTTGGCATCGGTTCAGGGACCGATTCAGCAGGGTATTGATCTTTTGAGAAATCCGGAATACAAAGATGTTTCCAAACGAGAAATCCAGCGGGATAAAATCTGGGAAATCGTCCGTCAGGCATTCGATTTTACCGAAGTTGCCATGAGAGCCTTGGCGCAGGATTGGAAAAGCTTTAACGCGGAACAGCGCAAAGAATTCACCGAAGTCTTTGCTACCTTGCTGAAAAACACCTATATTGACAAGCTTCAGAGCGAATTTCAGGATGAAACGGTTCAGTTTATCGGCGAAGAAAAAGTCTCGGATGACAAATGCGCGGTGAAAACCAAAGTGATCCGCAACGGAAAAATTGAAATTCCGATGGATTACAGCATGAGACTCAAAGATGGGCAGTGGAAAGTCTATGACGTAATTGTCGAGGGAGTGAGTCTTGTCAAAAACTACCGCACCCAGTTCAAAGATATTCTTTCCAAAGAAACGCCCGATCAGCTCATTACCCGGCTGAAAGAAAAAGTGGCAAAGCAGGATAAAGACAGAATCGAGAAACGGGCGAAAGGATAAACTTTTTCTTAAGCGGCTATTCTGACAAAGTAAAATTCATATCTCTTCGAAACAGTTGATATCAAGATTTTTTCGGACATGATCGGGCGAGAAAATTTTTCCGTTCATTGCAATATAAACGCCGGGAGGAAGCAACTGTACTGCGGTCATGGCACTTCCGATATTGTAGATCGCATCGCTGATCATAAATCGGGCGGGCTGCATGGAGCCGGTTAAGACAATCACTTTATCGGAAATCGTCTGAAGCGTTTTTGCTGTCAGAACCATCGTATCCGTACCATGTGTTACCACAAAATGGCGACATTCATTATCATTGCTGATCGTATCGGAAATCAGCTCCCGATCTTGATCGGTCAGCTCAAGGCTGTCTTTTCTGAGCAGAGATATAACTTCGTAGTCGAATTTTACATTGGCAACTTTCAGGACTTCGGAGATTTGCGGATCGCCGACCTGATAATCGTTTTTTTTGTCAAAGTAAATTTTGTCAATCGTACCGCCGGTGGCGATGATTCTGATCTTCATAGCGCACTCCTTTGCCCTCAGCCCAACTGCCGAATATCATCCTGAAGTAAAATCTTGCAATATCGACATAATTGGTTGGTTTTCCTGTCCACATCCTTAATATCCCGGCAATAGTGCATAATACAAGCCGGGTCTTTGCAGTGCCTCAAATTGAAAGTATGTCCCAGTTCATGCACCGCTTCTTTGGAAATCCGTTCGAGATAGGTTTCATCCTGATCCGAAAGTCCTTCTTTCAGGCGGTGCAGGGATATGATCGCACTTTTCCCCCCAAGCTGTGCCTCGCCATACACATACGTCAGAATCGGAATAAACAGATCATTATGAGTAATGGCGAGTATTTTGAGCGCATGATCCGGCGCAAGTTCTGCCAGTTTTGTCAGAATCGCGGTGGAATGACACTGATTCCGCTTGGAATCCAGCGCAAAATCCACAGAGTCCAGAAGTCTGACGGTTTGGGTCGGAAAACCGAACACTCGCTCTGTATCTGTGATGATTCGTCCGAGCAGTTCTTCACTATACTGACCGATAGGGGAAATCAGAATTTTATAAGGAGATATACTCAAGGTTTCTGAAGGTTATATCGTTTGATTTTATTGTAAAGTGTGGTACGGTCAATATCCAGAATTTTTGCAGCTTTGACCATATTCCAGTCATTCTCGGTCAGTATTCTGAGAATATGCGCTCTTTCCAGTTCTTTCAGTGAATTGTCTTTGGGCGGATTGCAAAACTCCGCACGAAAAATCGGCAGATCTTCCGGCATGATCTGAGTGGTTTTGCATACAACCACTGCGCGCTCGATGGCATTTTCAAGCTCCCGGATATTGCCGGGCCATTCATAGAGCATCATTTCATCCATCGCTTCCCGGCTGATGCCTTCGAGCGATTTGTTCATTTCCTGAGAAAAACGATGCAGAAAATGCTCGGACAGCAGGGGAATATCTTCTTTGCGCTCCCGTAAGGATGGCATTTTGAAGTGAATCACATTCAGGCGATAATACAAATCTTCCCGAAACGTCCGCTCTTTGATCGCCTGTTCCAAATCCCGGTTTGTCGCGGCAATCACCCGGAAATCCGCTTCAATAGGCTGAGTTCCGCCGACCCGGTAAAATACTTTATCCTCCAAAACCCGCAGCATATCAATCTGCATCCGCATGGTGATTTCGCCGATCTCATCCAGAAACAGCGTGCCGCCGTGTGCAAGCTCGAATCGTCCTTTCCGGTTTTCTTTGGCATCGGTGAACGCTCCCTTCTGATGCCCGAAAAGCTCGCTTTCCATCAGGTGTTCCGGGACTGCGCCGCAGTTGACCGCCACAAAGGGACCTCCGCATCTGGGGCTGGTACTGTGAATGGCTTTGGCAGCAAGCCCTTTGCCGGTTCCGGTTTCGCCGGTAATCAGCACGGTGGAATCCATCGGCGCGACATCGGAAATCAGATCGAAAATCTTCTGCATGGTCTGAGACTGACCGATCATGCTCTCGAAACGGGTGCGTTCTTTGTACTGCTCTCGGAGATAGAGATTCTCTCTTGCCTGTGCCTGATTCTGAATGATTTTTTCAATTAAAACACCCAGTTCATTCGGATCAAACGGTTTGAGCAGATAATCGTGAGCGCCGTTTTTCATGGCTTCTATCGAGGTCGGAATCGAGCCGTAAGCCGTAATCATCACGACTGCCACATCGCTGTCCCGCTCTTTGACCTTTTTCAGGACTTCCAGACCGCTCATGCCGTCCATTTTGATATCCACCAACAGAATGTCAAAACGCGTGGTATTGAGCATTTCCAAAGCCTCTTCGCCGCTCGATGCTTTCTCTACATGATGTCCGTCCCGCTCCAGCCAAGCCGCGAGAGATTCGCGCATAATCAACTCATCATCCACGATCAGAATTTTGGTTTTGCTCATGGGATATTCACCTTTCAGAAAGAATTGATTTTATCGCATGATCCGGGCAGAGCGTCAAGATATCTTTGCTATTCCGATACTCCTTTGCTCCGCACCTTTTCCCATGATTCGTTGTCATTGCAGATCAGTTTGGAATTCGAAACCTTCTTCATCGTTTTTACCCGTACCGAAAAATCTCTCCACGAAAAATAAATAACCCTGCCGCGCTCTCCACCCAAATCTTCGGCAACCAGAGGAATATTGTTTGTTTTCAAAAAATTTCTGATAAAACGGACATTTTCCTCGCCCACACAATAGCTGACAAAGCATTCGTTATACGGCTTGAACATCGAAGAGCCTCCGAATGCCTTGGCGCGCAGATTTTTCAAAACCGCACCCATCTTCACCATATCAGCAATCAGCAGTTCCATAGCACAGATGCCGCTTTTTCCGCCATCCTCTTGACATTCGACACCGGATTGCTCCCGACTGAGCATAATATGGTTCATGCCGATCACTTTTCGGATCGGATCATATAGGCATATAGCCACGCATGATCCCAATACCGTAGAGATCAGCACATCCTGATCTGATACATAATATTCTCCGGGAGCAATGCGGATATATTTCTGATCTTCAGACATGTTGTTTCAGATCATCCATCAATCGGTGCATTTCATCGTGGGTCAGAGCAATTTCTGCTTTTCCGCCGCCGGGGTGGGCAAATCGCAGCTTGCATCCGCTATCTATTTTTTCAAGAGAATATTTCTGATCTTGTGGAAATTTCTCGGATTCGGCAAGCCAGTCATCTGCTTCGAATTCCGATATCTGAATCAGCACGCCGAAAGCGTGTTTGGGATGAATAAAGATTTCTTTCCAGTACGCGCCGACATATTCGTAATATCCGAAATACGGAATCCCGAAATTATCAAGCCGCTTCATCGCCGCCCGAATATCCCGCGTCTGCAAAGTGATATGATGAACCCCACCTTCTTTGGTTTTCAGAAAATTATCCAGAAAACTTCCTTGTCCGACAGGGTTTAAAATTTCGATGCGGGACAGATCACCCAAAGATAAAATCTGCCATCGGTATTTTTTGCTCAAATCCGTAGCGCTTGCTCCGGGAATCGCGCCCAGAATTTCCGTAAAAAACTGATAGGCTTTTTCAGGCTCTCTGACCGCCAGCGATACATGATCAATTCTTTCGATCATCAAACATCCTCTCAGTTGCTTTTGGTAGGAATGAATTGTCTGACCCATTCTCCGAATCCTCTGGGATTTCGGGTCTGAATCAGCACTCTTCCGGGTCCTCTGAAGCGGCAGACCAAGCCTTCACCCGATGTGAACGAAGAAATCCATCCTGAGGATGCTTTTTCGATGTTGTAATTCATCGTATCAGGCCATGCAACCAGATGCCCGTTATCTACGATGAACTCTTCTCCGGGCGCAAGATCAAGCGGATGAATCGAGCCATAAGAACTGACAAACAAGATGCCTCTTCCGCTTGCTTTAACCACGAAAAAACCTTCGCCCGAAAACAGTCCCTGAACCAGATTCTGCACTTTTGCGGTAATGCTGATGCCATCTGATGCAGCAAAAAATCCGTCTTTCTGAAGCACATAAGAGGTCATACCGTCCATTTCAAGTTCCATGATGTCTCCGGGAGTTGACGGCGCAAGCAGTGCCTGACCCGGACCGTTATGCGCTTTCAACGTCTGAAAGAAAAATTTTTCTCCGGCAAACATTCTTCCGATGCCGCCCAAGATTCCGCCTTCGAGCTTGCCTTCGACCGTAACATTCGCGCTCATTGCCACCATCGCATCGGATTCGGCTTTGATCTGCTCGCCCGCGTCGAGATTGACTTTCAGCATGGTGAACGCGCCGCGATGCAGGTATTCGAATTTTTTACTGCCTGTCGGAGTTGCTGGAACCGGAGACGGCGCGGAACTCGGAGCAGGGGACGATTTTTCCGCTATGGGCTGCTGCTGTTTCCGATAATCTGCAAACATATCTGACATGGGATGATCCTCCTTTTGAGTGATGGCTTGATGAATAAGGTCTTGCAACTCCTTCTGATATATAAAATCATATTCGACTTTATAGAGTTCTGCAAGAGTTTTTCAGTAATCAGATACTAAAGAATTGAATTTATTCGGATAGAAGACAAACACTTCATATTTCCAAAGGACTCTTGACCGTATTTTTTTCTTCTTCAGACAAAAAACCGTCAAATACATAAACCATGACACCTTTTTCGGTGAGATTCAACTGAGCCAGACCCTGCTCACAGAAACTATCCAGCATCTTCTTTGCCTCGTCTATGCCGATTTTTGCTGATAGAACCACTTCGGCAGGCGTGATTTTCCCGTGCTTTTCTGCAGCAAGCTTCAGAATATCCTGCTCGATGTATTCCCTGCTTCGCTTTTCTGCTTTCCGGGAATGATGGCGGTACATCATAAACCCACCGATGGCAAACAGCAGAGAGAATATCAGCAATATGATGTAGGCTGCTTTGTCCTGATATTGGGGATCGGGATCGAATATCAGCCCCACAGCCCCGATAACCATAAAACTTGACATAAAACATGTCCCGAGTCCTATGAATGACATAAATTTTTGATACATGATGTCTCCTATTTCAAGAGTTTTAACATCATCGGAATTGCCACGAACACGCCGAGGGATGCGCCGATATTGGTAAATGCCACTACCAGCAGAATTCGCGTAACTTTATTTTTCCAAAATCCTTTCACAGACAGAATATCCTGAGACAAGCTTTCGAAATCTTTCACTTTCGGCTTTCGGGAGAATGCTTCGACCAAGCCCGACACCCATCCTGCGGCAATCAGCGGATGCAATGTGGTCAACGGAGCAGCAAGCATCGAAGCCGCGATGGTCAGCGGATGCGCCAAAGCCGCCAGAGCGCCGATGCCTGCCATTACTGCGGTGAGCAGCGTCCACATCAGTATCATATCGGTTCCGATATCTTTGCCGCCTGAAAAAAATCCCCCGATAACCAACAGAACAATTGCTGCCGGAAATCCCCACTGCATGAACGAGCCGAATTTTCCGCTATCGGGAATTTTTTTCAAAGGCTCGATATCAATATCCGCATTCAGATATTGTCGGATGCCCGGAACATGACCCGCGCCGACCACCGCGACAATCTTGTTTCCCGGCGCGGTTCGGATGTGATGCGCCAGATACTTGTCCCGCTCGTCAATCAGGATATTTCTGAGCATAGGAAACGACTGCCCCAGTTCCGCGAGCATGGATTCCAAAATATCCTGCTGCTTCATTTTTTCGATATCTTCTTCGCTGAGATCATCGAGTTCTCCGACCAAAGACCACAGTAGTTGAAACAATACCTTGCATTTATCCCAAAATCCTATGGATCGCCATGTCCGCATCAATGTTATCCGAATCTCCCGATCCGCCAGATGAATCTGCGCGTTGCAGGCATCCGCAGCCTCAATCGCACGGATCATTTCTTCGCCGGGTCTGATGTTGAACTTTTCGGCAATCCGCTTCTGAAACGATGCCATAATCAGATTGGACAGCAGCAGCAGGGCTTTTTTCTCTTTGATCACCTTGAAAATATCCATTTCCTGCCAGCGATCTTTCTGCCGGATGGATTGATATCGGGATTCGCACAGTTCCACACATACGGTATCGGGTTTTTCATTTCCGATCACTTCGGAAACCAGATTCGCGCTTTCTTTGGATACATGAGCCGTGCCGACCAGAATGATTTCTTTGTCTGCCACGAACAACCTTTCAATATTCTGATTTTCTGTCATATCATTCACTTTGCACTTTACATTTTTCACCTTGCACTGCTTTGAAACACGCTGTTTTATGTCCGTTTCCCAAATCCCGAAACATCGGAATTTCTTCTCTGCATGGGTCAAAAGCATGAGGGCATCTGTCCTGAAAACGACAGCCTTTGGGATAATTCATCGGAGACGGCACCTGACCCGCAATCGCATGGAGCCGTTTTCCGGTATCCGACAGTTTCGGAATCGAAGCCAGCAATCCCTGAGTATAGGGATGCGCGGGAGATGAAAAAATATCATTCGCGTTTCCTTCTTCCACCACACGGGAGGCATACATGACGATAACCCTATCGCACATTTCCCAGACCACGCCCATATCGTGGGTAATCAGCAGCATAGCGGTATCCTGCTGCCGCATTGCGGAAATCAGGCGGAAAATTTGTGCCTGAACCGTAACATCCAAAGCAGTTGTCGGTTCATCCGCAATCAGAAGCGTAGGCT
>CAZMDM010000137.1:0-1993 GCA_964564775.1 uncultured Desulfonema sp.
TCGGTGAACTTCATGATATTGCCTTTGTGCATCAGGGTTACTGACGGCAAGCCCTGAGCAATCGCATAGGAAATCGCACTGGCAACCAGCCGCTTGGTGTTGGTTTCGCTCATGGGCTTGATGCCGATGCCGGATTCGGGCAGCACATTCACGCCGAATTTTTCTTTCATAAACGCAATGATCTGTTTGGCTTCTTCGCTGTTGGCAGACCATTCGATGCCTGCATACAGGTCTTCGGTGTTTTCCCGGAATACCACCATATCCACTTTTTCGGGATTTTTCATGGGGTTTGGTACTGCTTCGATATATTTGACCGGGCGGACACAGGCAAACAGATCGAGTTTCTGGCGGATCGTAACATTCAGGCTGCGAATGCCCTTGCCGACCGGCGTGGTGAGCGGTCCTTTGATCGCAACAATATATTCCCGAATCGTATCCAGAGTTTTGTCAGGCATTCCGCTTTTTTCTCCGGCTTCAATCGGCATCCATGAGATTTTGCGCTGTCCCTTGTATGCCAGATCAACCGCAGCATCCATCACTGGCTGAGATGCGCGCCAAATATCGGGTCCAGTTCCGTCTCCTTCGATAAAGGGAATGATCGGATAATCAGGAACTTTCAAGGTTCCGTCAGGATTTTTAATAATTTTTTCAGGTTTCATACATGCTCCGTTCTGCAAAATTTTCTACCTAGCCCAAACTGTTATGATCTCACAATAGGAGGTATCTCCGAAAATATCAAGATCAGAATTGAGTAGTCCCGGGGCTATACATGGGATTATTTCCGACACACGCCGCATAGTCCGCAGGATTCCGGCAACATCGGACATACCGGCGATGATTGTCCGTTCATTGCCCGCTCATATTCCTTTCTCAGAAAGGATTTATCTACCGTATCCCGAATGAACTCCCATGGGAAAACCTCCTCTGAAGCTCGTTCACGATAAACCTCTGACAAATCAGTTTCTTTCAATATTTTTAGCCAATTATCATGATTTTTATGCACTTTCAACAGCAAATTCGATCTTGTTTTATCCCCTCTCGACAAGATCGCCTGAATCACCGCATGACGCGGGTCATCTGTCTGAACTTTGAGATTCGAGATTCCTTTCAGACCTTTTCGGACCATATCGATTTTATGTTTTAACATTTCAATATCATTCATTGCTGCCCATTGAAACGGCGTGAACGGTTTCGGGACAAAACAATTCAGGCTGACCGTAATTTCTCCGATTCGCCCCTTGACCCTGCTTGCTGCCAAGAATCGTTCTTTGATCCGCTTGCACAGATGAACAATCTCGTTGATATCGTCTTCGTTTTCTGTGGGAAGTCCGATCATAAAATACAACTTCAGATTCGGAATGCCTTCGGATACCAGCAAATCCGTAGCATTCAGAATATCCTCTTCCGAAATGCCTTTGTTGATAACCCTCCGCAATCGCTCCGATCCGCTTTCAGGTGCAATCGTAGCAGTTCTGACCCGGCTTTGTTTCAGCACAGACAGCAGTTCCGGCGATAACGCATCTGCACGAAGAGAACTGAACGATACCCGAATATCTTTGTCCCGAACATGATGGCAAAGGGCTTTGATATCCGGCAGATCCGATACTGCCGCGCCCACCAATCCGATATGACTGGTCATGGAAACCCCGATATCCATCGCCTGAATCAGCGCATCAAGATTTCTGAATCTTGGCGGACGATACACATACCCGGCAGCACAGAACCGGCATCCGTGAGAACATCCGCGTCCGGTTTCGATCAGAAAGGTATGGTCAAACGCGGTATCCCGACTCAGAACTGTCGTGGTCGTCAGATATTGCGAAATATCTTCGGCAAAAACTCGCTGAACCGGATGTTTTTCCAAAGCAGGCACATAGACAAACGGAAACTGCCGCGCCAGCATTTCAAGGCATTGATTCCGATCTTCGTGATATTCGGCAAGTACTTCGAAAAACTCAGAAAGCCTCATTGCCTCGGCTTCTCCGATCAGAAA
>CAZMDM010000138.1:0-6062 GCA_964564775.1 uncultured Desulfonema sp.
CTTCACATCTTGGCAAGCCAATGTGTATGAAATCCGATAAGGCTTCCATATCCGTATCCTGTCATCGATAGTCCGCGTAGTTGATGCCGTATTTTCTGGCTTTGTATGAAAATATCCGCACTGTTGTTTTTAGCATTTCCGCAGCCTGAGTGATATTGCCTCTGGTATTTTTGAGAGCGTCAATAATCATTTCTTTTTCCAGATTCATAACCGCCTGATCCAAAGATAGTGAGGGAAGTGTATCGGATTCCACGCCGGTCTGAATGGTAGGAGGCAAATGATAGCTGTGAACCACACCGCTTTCGCATAACAAGACTGCACGCTCGATACAGTTTTCCAGTTCACGGACATTTCCGGGCCAATGATAAGTCATCAGCATATCGATTGCCGGAGTGGAAAACCGGCGGATATCTTTGCTGTTTTCTTTGGAATATTTTTCAAGAAAATAATCGGCAAGCAGCAGAATATCGGTTTTTCTCTCGCGAAGCGGCGGCATATAAATCGGAAACACGTTAAGGCGGTAATACAGATCGCTTCTGAAACTTTCATCTTCGACCGCCTGCTCCAGATTTTTGTTGGTTGCGGCAACCACGCGCACATCGGTTTTGATGGTTTTATGCCCGCCGACATGCTCGAATTCTTTTTCCTGAAGCACCCGGAGCAAAGCAGCCTGAACATCCAGATTGATCGAGCCGATTTCGTCCAGAAAAATCGTTCCTTTATTTGCCACTTCGAATTTTCCCGGTTTCTGCCGGATCGCGCCGGTGAACGCGCCTTTTTCATGCCCGAAAAGCTCGCTTTCGATCAGGTTGGTCGGCAAAGCCGCGCAGTTGACTTTGACAAAGGGCATTTTGGCACGGTTGCTGTTGTAATGAATTGAATTGGCAACCAATTCCTTGCCGGTCCCCGATTCTCCCCGAACCAGTACGGTGGCATTGCTTTTGGACACTTGGGAAATCATCTGAAATACTTCCCGCATCCGGCTGCTGTTGCCGATCAGATTGTTGATGCGGTATTTATTTTCAAGCTCTCCCCGAAGACGGAGATTTTCTTCCCGAAGCTGCTCTTTTTCTCTGTGAATAATTTCGAGATTCACCACATGTTGCGCCAGCATGGTGGCAATAACAGACATGAGCTTGATGCCTTCTTTGAGCGAATAGGATTCGTCGTAATGCCTGTCCGCACTCAGCGCGCCGATAACCTGATTGCCTTTTTTGATCGGCACACAGAGAAATGAAATATCGCGTCCATCTTCGTTTTTGCGGGAATGTGTACGGTTGAGAAACAAGGGTTCTTCGCTGATTCTGGGAATGGCAACATATTTTCCGGTTTCGATGACTTTGCCGGTAATGCCTTCTCCGACTTTGTAGGTAACTTTTTCAATCGCTTTCTGGGGAATCCCGTGTGCCACCTCGATAACAATCTCATTTCTCAAAGGATTCAGCATGGTAATCGTTCCACGCACCATTTCCATTGAGGCAGATAAGATTTCCAGTACTTTATATAATGATTTCTTCAAATCCAGATTTTCATGCAAGGTCTTGCTGATTTCATACAGCAGAGCAACATCTTCTATTCGTTTCATAGCCGTCATCTGAGTTGGGATTCAAGTCAATTTTTTTCGAATATAGCATAAAATCCGAATCTGTAATACCACAAAAATACCGAAAAACAATGCCCGAAACTGCACATGATTCCTCGATGTGGGGCTTTACCTTCCTGCAATCCTGTTTTACGCTTTTTCGCCTGTATGGGCAAGAAATCGGTAAGATTTTTGAACTACTACCTTCATCGTTTTCCCAAATATGCTGCCATAACCGATTCATCGGACTGAATTTCTCTGGGACTCCCCTGACACAACATTCTGCCTCTGTCCAAAACCACAATCTGAGAGCATACATTCATGGTCAGACTCATATCATGTTCCACCAGCAGAAGTGTAATGCCCTGATTCTGAATCTTTTTCAGCAAATCTCCCAATTGGCGGGTTTCAGTGGCATTCAATCCTGCTGCCGGTTCGTCCAAGAGCAGGAGCTTGGGATCGGAAGCCATTGCTCTGGCAATTTCAACCAGTCTCTGCCATCCGAAAGGCAGATCGCCGCTTCTCTGATCCGCCTGTTCGGAAAGCCCGACAAATTCCAGCAGATTCATGGCTTTTTCACGAATATACCGCTCTTCTCCGAGTGTTTTCGGCAATCGCAGAACCGCGCCCCAGAATCCGCTCCGGGTTCTGACATGGCAGCCGACCATTACGTTTTCAAGAGCCGTCATACTTTCGAAGAGTTCGACATTTTGAAAAGTTCTGGCAATACCGGATTTTACCACCTCATGCAGCTTTTTCCCCCGGACTGATGTTCCGTCAAAAAAAACTTCACCGGCATCAGCAGTATAAGCACCTGTGATAATATTGAATAAAGTTGTTTTGCCCGCGCCGTTAGGACCGATCAGTCCGCCGACAATTCCCTGCGGCATTTCGAAAGAAATATCTTCAAGGGCTTTCACGCCCCCGAAAGTTTTGGAAACAGATTCAAGCTTCAGGATAGAATACATGGCAATTTATGTAACAGATTCTCGGCTGAAATGCAACGGTATGATGAATTTCCGGGCTATTATGTGTCGTCCCTAAATCGGGTAAGCACAGAAGTCTGCCCAGAGATGTTCAATTCTCAGGTTGATCTTTTGAAAAATAGCTTCTATTAAGGATCAATAGTTTGGATATTTTTTAAATCGATATATTTTTTATTCAAATAGTTAGTCTTATATAGCTGTAATCCATCTACAAACTTTGAAGATTCAGGAAGCCCTGTAAAACCTGATTTTTTCTTTTTTGATTGAGCATGTTGAATAGAGGAATTGCTTACCCGATTTCAATACATATTGCAAAAACAAAGAATTTATAATATTTAAGAAGCTCATGCCTTCGGATTTGGGAGGATCCATAAGGTATGATACAATATGAAACACAACAACATCAACATCTTACAGAGGGGGTATCGGATGAAACGAGCGATTTTCGTCCTGGGGACTTGTGTTGTCGTTGCGCTGTCATGTATTACTTTCGGATACGGCGAAGATCGGGTGGCACTGGTGATCGGAAACGGGGCATACAAGTATTCGCCGCTGATCAATCCGGTCAATGATGCCAGAGCCATGCAGAAGGCGCTGGAATCCGTAGGATTCAGAGTGATCGAAAAGGAAAATCTCAATCGTCAAGAAATGGAGGAAGCGATTTCGTCTTTCGGAAGAAGGCTTTCGGGAGCAAGTGTGGGACTGTTTTATTATGCAGGACACGGCGTTCAGTTAAGCGGCAAAAATTATCTGATCCCGGTAGGCACAAATTTTGCCAATGAAAAAGAAGTAATACACAAAGCAGTTGATGCCAATTCGGTGATTGCCGGAATGGGCGGAGAATCTGCTTCCCGGACCAATATTGTTATTCTGGACGCGTGCCGGGTAATGTCCTTGCTGAGAAGTTTTCGTTCAGGAAAACAGGGACTTGCTCATATAGAAGCACCTGTGGGAACTCTGATAGCGTATTCTACCGGACCCGGTAAGGAAGCGGTTGACGGTCCCGGAGTGAATAGTTGCTATACAGAGGAATTGATAAAATATATTTCTATACCCGGACTTAGGCTTGAAGACATATTCAACAAAGTTCGGCGTGCGGTTCGCCTGAAAACCAACGGACAGCAGGTTCCGTGGGAATCCACTTCATTGGAAGGAGCATTTTATTTTCTGCCTCCGGGCGAGCGTCCGATACCTCTTGCAGCAACATCCTATAAACCTTCGTCTCCGGCAGAAGTGCAGACATCGGCAATAGCGCAGCCTGCCATACAATCAGACGGAGATATCTGGACAGAGCCGATAACCGGCATGGAATTTGTGTGGGTTCCCCAAGGCTGCTACAAAATGGGATGCGGCGCGTGGGACGGCAGATGCGAGGAAGATGAATCGCCTGTACATGAGGTTTGTGTGGATGCTTTCCGAATGGGGCGATATGAAGTTACCACAGAACAGTTTCTGAAATTTATCAATGATATGGAAGGAAGAGGACCCGAAGGTGAGGCGTGGTTCAAAACCTCTTATGACGATTCTGACAGTCCTATTTTCGGAACAGTCGGAAATTTTCAGGCAGACAATAAGTATTTGAAATATCCGGTTATCGGTGTTTCATGGTACGGAGCAAAAGCATTCGCCATCTGGCTTTCCGATAAAACCGGAAAACGATTCGATCTTCCGACCGAGGCGCAGTGGGAATATGCTGCCAGAAGCGGCGGAAAAGCGGAAACATTTTCCGGTGGAAACGATATTTCCAGAGTCGGATGGGTATCTTCGTCATCGCTTCATCCGGTAGGAACCAAGCAGCCCAACGGGCTGGGAATTTATGACATGAGCGGCAATGTCTGGGAATGGTGCCGGGATGTCTATATCAAAGAGGCATACCATATTTATCCTGTGGAAAACTATGTGTCAAATTCCGGTTCCGCCAGAGTGATTCGCGGAGGCAGCTATCGCTATGACGCGGACCGTTCCAGAACCGCAAATCGCGGCAGTCATCGGATTGCAGGGCAGAGCAAAGACCTGGGCTTTCGGCTGATGATGTATCCGTTTTCGCGCTCACCCATACAAACCCATACGATCAGAGTCGTGAGTCAGAATTTTTAGCCCAATGAATCTGCGATACCGAGATTTGAACAATTATCTGAGAGAACTTTTCGGATGCCGGGTACAGAAAATCACGGTGGACGCAGGCATGACCTGCCCCAACCGTGACGGAACGATTTCCACAGGCGGCTGCATTTACTGCAATGCAAGAGGATCAGGAACCGGCGCGTTTGTTCGCGGCATATCTGTCAGAGAACAACTGGAACAAGGCAAAACCTTTCTTTCCCGAAAATACAAGGCGAAAAAATTTTTAGCTTATTTTCAATCGTTTTCAAATACTTATGCTCCGGTTGAACATCTGAAAGCCTTGTATGACGAAGCGCTTTCCGTCAGCGATGTGATCGGACTTTCCATCGGAACGCGCCCGGATTGCGTGAATGAAGAAATTCTCAAATTGATTCAGAGCTATACCGATAATTATCTGATGTGGATCGAATACGGCTTGCAATCTGCCAACGACAGAACTTTGCTTAAGATCAATCGGGGACATGATTTTGCCTGTTTTCAAAAAGCGGTTGAAGCGACTCGGGACAGAAATATTCGAATCTGCGCGCATATTATTCTGGGACTTCCGGGAGAAAACAAAACAGATATGCTCGAAACTGCCCGGAAGCTTGCCATGCTCGGCATTGACGGGGTGAAGCTGCACCTGTTGTATGTGGTCAGAGGAACGCAAATGGAAACTCTGTATCGGGAAGGACGTTATCGCTGTCTGGAACAAACCGAATACGCGGATATGGTGTGCGATATTCTGGAATTGCTACCTCGGAGAATGGTGATTCAGCGTCTGACCGGGGATCCGCACCCGGAGGAACTGGTCGCGCCGCAGTGGGCATTGCAGAAGACGGAGACGCGCAGGCTGATTCACGATATGCTCGAATCCCGCGATACATGGCAGGGAAAATTTGCAGCAGATGAATAGCCCGTAATTTATTCATGGGAAGAAAGAAATAAAAAGTATGGATTTTTTTCTGTGTGTGATCGGAATGGTGATATTGATCTAAGGTTTTCCGTATGCGGCATTTCCCGATACCATGAAATCATGGATGCAGAAAATGCTTGAAACACCGGCTTCGAATCTGCGGGCTATCGGGCTGAGTATGATGGCTGCCGGTTTATGCCTGTTGTATTGGGGGAAAAGATAAATCCCGTGTATTCATTACAAGATTATGACTATGATCTTCCCGAAGAGCTGATTGCTCAAAATCCGGCAGAACATCGCGATCATTCGAGATTATTGGTGCTGAATCGCGAAGACGGAAGTATCTCCCATCGTTATTTTTATGAACTCCCGGAATTGCTGAAACCTTCGGATGTATTGGTTATCAACAATACCGAAGTTGTCTCTTATTCACACCTGCCTCTGCTGACTAACAACCCCTTTTTGAGTGCTGTGG
>CAZMDM010000139.1:0-4566 GCA_964564775.1 uncultured Desulfonema sp.
CGTTTACTTGGGTTACGCATTTTCCCATGTTCGAATACAACGAAGATGAAAAACGCTATGAGGCTTTGCATCATCCGTTCACCTCGCCGATGGAACAGGATTATGACAAGCTGCTGACAGATCCGCTCAATGTCAGTTCGAGAGCGTATGATTTGGTTCTCAATGGCTTTGAAATCGGCGGCGGCAGTATCCGTATTCATCAGAAATGGCTACAGGAAAAAATATTCGAAGCATTGAATATGGATAAAACTTCTTATGAGGAAAAATTCGGATTTCTGCTTTCTGCACTGGATTCAGGCGCGCCGCCCCACGGAGGCATTGCATTCGGATTTGATCGTCTGGTCATGCTCTTGTGCGGACAGACTTCGATCCGGGATGTGATCGCATTTCCCAAAACCCAGAAAGCTTCTTGTCTGATGACCAATGCGCCGTCAACTCCGAGCAAAGCGCAGCTGGACGAGCTTCATCTGAGAGTGAAAAGCACAGCATCGTAATGCCATTTCGCGCAGCATAACCCGGAAATAAAATTCCGAGTTATGTTGTGCCTGCTGTCCCGTATAGATTCTTTTTTCAATAAGTTCTTTTACTCCTCTGGCTCTGTTTTATTTTTTTTCTTGCAAAGCCGCTTATTTTCAGTTATAGATTAGATTCTATCACTGACAAATAACCATCTGAAACATCGCAGTTGGACAGAAGGGGGCGAAGTAATTGAAGGCAATCGAAGTCAAAGTATTTGACAATGACCTTGAAAAAGCCATGCGGATTCTGAAGAAAAAAATTCAGAATGACGGTCTTTTCAAGCGTTTGAAACTCAAAAAAAGCTATGAAAAACCGAGCGAATATCGGCGTCGCAAAGAACGCGAAGCCATGAGACGTCAGCGTATAGCAGCCGCAAAAAACAGAAACAGGTAACATATATCGCTAATCATACCCGGCAGGAGGAACTTCTGTCGGGTTTTTTTATGAACATGCCATGAAACAGAAAAGCGTATCGTATCAAGAATGTCTGGAGACCATGTATCGTCTGAGGCGGTTCGGCATTATTCTCGGACTGGATACTATCGGAAAAATTTCCGAAGGGCTTGATGATGCTCACCGGAAATACAAAACCGTCCACGTTGCCGGCACTAATGGCAAAGGCTCGGTATCTTCCGCTTTGGCAACGATTCTGAGGCTTGCGGGCTACAAAGTCGGACTTTATACCTCGCCGCATCTGGTTCGCTTCAATGAGCGGATTCAGGTCAATGGCGAAGAAATTTCGGATAAAAATGTTGTTCGTGCCTATCAGGCTGTCAGATCCGTTCATTACGGAGATCGCGAACCCACATTTTTCGAATTTTCAACGGCAATGGCATTTTATGAATTTGCCAAACAGAAAGTGGATTGGGCGGTGATCGAAACCGGCATGGGCGGGCGCATGGATGCCACGAATATCATTATGCCGGAAGCATCCGTAATCACCAATATTTCTTTGGAACATCAGAGCTATCTGGGCAAAACCATCGCGCAGATTGCCGGTGAAAAAGCAGGCATCATCAAGCCGGAGACCCCTGTGATTACCGGCGTCAAGCAGAAATCCGCTATCGAGGTGATCCGGCAGACCGCTCAGGAGCAATCCGCACCCGTGTATCGTTTCAGAGAAGATTTCAGAGTTAGACGACAGAAAGACGGCTCTTTCGATTATTTCGGCATTGACCATCAATGGAAAAATATCCGAACCTCGCTGTCCGGTGCGTATCAGACCGACAATGCAGCGCTGGTCATGGCTGCCTGCGAAGCCCTAAATCAGAGAGGCGCGAAGCTTTCGGAAGACGTCATCCGTGAAGGCTTGCTGACCAATCGCTGGCCCGGTCGTCTAGAAGTGGTGCAGACCTCTCCGTATGTGATTCTGGACGGCGCACACAATCTGGATGCGGTAAAAAACTTGGCAAAATTTCTATCATCCGCGTTTTCCAGAAAAAAGATTACGCTTGTCATCGGTATTCTGGATGACAAGCCGTATAAAGCCATGCTCGGGCATCTGCTCCCGCTGTGCAGCAAGGTCATTATCACCCAAGCCAAAATTGACCGCGCACTTGCGCCGGAAAAGCTGTATGATATTGTCAAAGCTCAGGTAAAAAAGGTCAGCATGATTCCGAATGTGGCAGACGCGGTGCAGCAGGCGATTGACAAGGCAAAAGCAGATGAAGTGATTGTAATTGCAGGCTCTTTGTATGTGGTAGGAGAAGCAAAAGAAATGTTCGATCAGAAACAGATTGTGAGGTAAAGGTATGAAAGACCACAGAAAAAAAATCATGGTAACCGGCGGATGCGGATTTCTCGGTTCTCATTTGTGCGAGCGTCTTCTCAAAGAAGGGCATGAAGTTCTGAGTGTGGATAATTTTTTCACCGGTACCAAAGATAATGTGCTTCATCTGATGGATAATCCATATTTCGAAATCATCCGCCACGACATCACCTTTCCCTTGTATGTGGAAGTGGATGAAATTTACAATCTCGCATGTCCCGCATCGCCGATTCATTATCAGTTCGATCCGGTACAGACCACCAAGACCAGTGTTCACGGCGCGATCAACATGCTGGGGCTTGCCAAACGTGTCAAAGCCAAAGTATTTCAGGCATCCACCAGCGAAGTTTATGGGGACCCGCATGTTCACCCGCAGCCGGAAAGCTATTGGGGCAATGTGAACCCGATAGGGATTCGTTCCTGCTACGATGAAGGCAAACGCTGTGCGGAAACCCTGTTTTTCGACTATCACCGACAGCACAAGCTGAGAATCAAAGTTGCCCGGATTTTCAATACTTACGGTCCAAGAATGCACCCGAATGATGGCAGAGTCGTATCCAATTTCATTGTTCAGGCATTGCAGAATCACCCGATCACCATTTACGGCGACGGATCCCAGACCCGATCTTTCTGCTACGCGGATGATTTGATCGAAGCATTTGTCAGATTGATGAATTCGCCGGATGATTTTACAGGTCCCGTGAATTTGGGAAATCCGGGAGAATTTACAATTTTGGAACTGGCACAGAAAGTCATTGATATGACCGGCTCAGGCTCGAAAATCGTATTTCATCCGCTGCCGTCCGATGATCCCAAACAGCGCAGACCCGATATTACGCTTGCCAAAGAAAAATTGGGCTGGGAGCCGAAAATTCCGCTATCCGAAGGCTTGAAACATACCATAGCGTATTTTGATGCACTGCTGAGGAGGACGCGATAATGAAACGAGCGCTGATTACGGGAATTACCGGGCAGGATGGGGCTTATCTTGCCGAATTTCTGCTTAAAAAAGGCTATCAGGTGCATGGCATCAAACGCCGCTCATCCTCGCTGAACACCGGGCGTGTGGATCATCTCTACAAAGACCCGCATGAAGAAGATGTGCGGTTTTTCATGCACTACGGTGATCTGACAGACTCGACCAACTTAATCCGCATTATTCAGGAAGTTCAGCCGGATGAAATTTACAATCTTGCCGCGCAGAGCCATGTCAAGGTTTCTTTTGAAACACCTGAATATACAGCAAATTCTGATGCCATCGGAACACTGAGGCTGCTGGAAGCTATCCGTATTCTGAAACTGGAAAGCAAAACCCGCTTTTATCAGGCATCTACCAGTGAGATGTATGGCAAGGTTCAAGAAATCCCGCAAAAAGAAACTACGCCCTTTTATCCGAGAAGTCCCTACGGCGCAGCCAAAGTCTATGGATATTGGATTACGGTCAATTATCGGGAAGCATATAATATGTTTGCCTGCAACGGTATTTTGTTTAACCATGAATCGCCGATTCGCGGGGAAACCTTTGTAACTCGGAAAATCACGCGTGCGGTTGCCCGGATCAAGCTCGGCTTGAAAGATATTTTTTATCTGGGAAATCTGGACGCGAAGCGCGACTGGGGCTTTGCCAGAGACTATGTCCGGGCAATGTGGATGATTCTTCAGCACAGCGAGCCGGATGATTTTGTGGTGGCTACGGGCGAGACGCATTCGGTGCGTGAATTTGTGGAAAAAGCGTTCAGAGAAGTCGGGATTGATCTGATATGGAAGGGACAAGGACTCGATGAAGCTGGCATAGACGCCAAAACCGGTAAGGTGCTGGTAAAAATTGATCCGCGGTATTTCCGCCCTACGGAAGTGGAGTTTTTATTGGGCGATCCCACAAAAGCCCGAACAAAACTCGGCTGGAAACCCAAAACCTCCTTTGATGATCTGGTCAAAATGATGGTTCAGGAAGATCTGAAAGAAGCGGAAAGAGATCAGTTTTGCAAACGGGAAGGCTTTCCGGTGTATGATTTCAACGAGTAACTCGGATCAGATTTTGCCTATAGCGGCATGAGCCGCCTATTCTTAATACCAATTCGCTATCAAACATTAATATTAACTGCATAAGGTGAGATAATATCATTTCACCTTACTATCCGATTTTCCCTACCCCTTTAACGAGAGAGGGAAATATTCACATTACACGTTCTGCATCTCACAAGCCATGATGGTATGTTTGCACAGCACGGATGTCGTAATCGAGCCTACGCCGCCGGGAACCGGTCTGATTTTGCCGA
>CAZMDM010000140.1:0-5901 GCA_964564775.1 uncultured Desulfonema sp.
TTACCGATCTGTCATTCCGAAAGCATTCCGATTCATTTATAAATTTTCTTCATTCTCAAAAAATAGATAAAGCTTTTCCAACGCCGGAAAAGTTTCTTTTCTCAGGTAGATTGCCGAACGTTCGAATTTTTTTCCGCTGTAATCATGCGAAACTTCATTTCTGATATTTTTTTCTTTCAAGCAGAAGACGGCATACGAGATATAACCGCTCTTTTGAGCCAATCGTAATGTATCTTTCGGTGATGGCTTGAATACAAACCCTTTTTCTTCCAAAAAATCTTTCATCACCTTCCACGACAGATCGAGCGTGAACTCAAAACGCTGAATCAATCCGTTTCTTTCGAGTTCGTTCAGATTTTTCATTTCTACCGCTTCTTTCAGGCGCATGAAGGCTTTGCTAAAATTCTGAAATCGCTGTTTCCATCGTATATCGTTTTTTGCTTCCATGATTTGGGGGTCTTTCAAAGCGGCTTGCAGGGCTGCTCGTGTAACAGCCCTGTTGTCGAAGAATGTCAGTTCAGCGGAATTCGCTGCTCAATAGGCTTTTTCTCCTGAACGGAAATGATTTCCATCGGCATATCATTTTGTCTGAACAAAGTCTCGTCTTTATTCACGATCAGCGCATGAGCCAGCACCTCATCCATGTGTTCTACCATAACAATCTCAATCTGCTTGGAGATATACGGAGGAATATCTTTTAAGTCTTTTTCGTTTTCTTTGGGAATCAGGACTTTTTTAATGCCTCCCCGATGTGCCGCAAGGATTTTTTCCTTCAAGCCGCCGATGGGCATCACCCGTCCTCTGAGCGTGATTTCTCCGGTCATGGCAATATCTTTGCGAACCGGTCTTTTGCCAACTGCCGATACCATCGAGGTACACATGGTAATGCCTGCCGAAGGACCATCTTTGGGAATCGCACCTTCGGGAACATGAATGTGAATATCGTTATCTTTGTGAAAATCCCGCTCAATCTTGAGCGAGTCCGCTCTCGATCTTACATAACTTACTGCAGCCTGAGCAGATTCTTTCATCACTTCGCCGAGCTTGCCCGTAACCATCAACTGTCCCTTGCCCGGCATAATCAGGGTTTCAATCACCAGCAATTCTCCGCCTACCTGTGTCCACGCCAGACCCGTTGCCAATCCGATCTGATCTTCGCTTTCCATCATGCCGTATCTGAATTTGGGAATGCCCAGATGTTTACGAACCGCTCTTTCCGTAATCACAAAAGGCTTTGTGATGCCTTTCTGCTTGTTTTTCAGCACCTCTCGCGCCACTTTCCGGCAGATCGAAGAAATCTCACGCTCCAGATTTCTGACACCGGCTTCGCGGGTATATAAACGGATAATCTTATAAATCGAGCCTTTGGAGAATCGGATATCTTTTTCGGTCAGACCGTTCTGCTGAATCTGTTTGCCGATCAGAAAATCTTTGGCAATGCGGTATTTCTCATATTCCGTATATCCGGCAAGACGAATCACTTCCATTCTGTCCTGAAGTGGCAGAGGAATATCATGCAGCGTATTGGCAGTGGTGATAAACATGATATCGCTCAGATTGTAATCCATATCCAGATAGTGATCGTTGAACGTGCTGTTCTGCTCGGGATACAGCACCTCCAACAGCGCGGACGACGGATCGCCTCTGAAATCCATGCTCATTTTATCCACTTCATCCAGACAGAACACCGGATTGTTGACCCCGGCTTTTTTCAGAGACTGAATGATCTTGCCGGGCATTGCGCCGATATAGGTGCGCCGATGTCCCCGGATTTCCGCTTCATCCCGAACTCCGCCCAAAGAAATCCGCACGAATTTTCTGCCGGTTGCTCTTGCCACAGATTTGGCAATCGAAGTTTTTCCCACGCCCGGAGGTCCCACCAGACAGAGAATCGGTCCTCGGACTTTTTTGGTAAGCCCCTGAACTGCCAGATATTCCAGAATGCGTTCTTTGGGTTTTTCCAATCCGTAATGATCTTCATTGAGAATTTTTTCCGCTTCCTGAATCCCGTCCTGAACCCTGCCTTTTTCAAACCATGGCAGACTGAGTATCCAATCAATATAGTTGCGAACCACCGTGGATTCCGGAGACATGGGCGCCATCATCTTCAGCTTTTTGAATTCATGCTGAACTTTCAAAGCCGCTTCTTTGGACATGCGTTTGCGCTTGATTCGCTTTTCAAGCTCTTTGATTTCCTCAGCACCGTCCTCTTCAGTCCCCATTTCCTTTTTGATGGCACGGATCTGCTCAGACAGATAATAATTCTTCTGGGTCTTGTCCATCTGTTCTTTGACCCTGCCTTTGATACGCTGATCCATTTGAAATACTTCTATTTCCAAATGAATCAGACTGACCAGTTGGGTTAGACGCTCCGCAGGCGATAAAGTTTCCAAAAGCTTCTGTTTTGCTTCGATTTTGAATCCGAAATGCCCGGCAACCGTATCAGACAGCCGCGACGGATGAGCAATCGAGTGCAGGCTGTTGAGCAGATCTCTGGAAATACCGGTGTTGACTTTGGCGTAGTCCTCCAACGCATCGGACACGGCTTTGCACAATGCCGATGCCTCCGCAGGAGAAATTTCCGGTTCTCTGAGAATTTCAACTTCCGCCTGAAAGAACTCGCGATTGGGCAGGAATCTGACAATTCTGCCCCTGGCTTTGCCTTCCACCAATGCCTTGACCGTGCCGTCGGGAAGCTTCAGCAATTGCAGCACGGTACCGATAGTTCCCACAGCATTGATGTCTTTTTCCTGAGGAGTATCCACGCCCGCATTGCTCTGAGTGGATAAAAACACATATTTGTCCGTACTCATTGCGGTTGCCAGCGCTTTGACAGACATGGGACGCCCCACAAACAACGGTGCTACCAGATGGGGAAAAACAACAATATCTCTTAACGGCAGTAAAGGCAGGTTAAGGCTTGACATATAAGACTTCCTTTGTTACGCTTGTTTTCTGAGTGGTTCATACAGCAGCATCGGCGTCTCCTTGTTTAAGACCACTTCCTCGCCGATGATACATTCCTTCACATTTTCCAGAGAAGGCAGGGTGTACATAATATCGAGCATACAGCTTTCCAGAATTGCCCGAAGTCCGCGTGCGCCGGATTTGCGTTTGAGCGCTTCTTTGGCAACTGCGGCCATCGCACTGTCTGTAAATCTCAGATTCACACCTTCCATTTCGAATAATTTCTGGAACTGACGCACGAGCGCATTTTTAGGCTCTTTCAATATCCGAATCAGCGTGCTTTCGCTCAGTTCATCCAAGGTGGCAATTACGGGCAGACGTCCCAGAAATTCGGGAATCAGACCGAATTTGATCAAGTCTTCGGGCTGAACCTGACGCAGGGTTTCTCCCATATTCTTTTCTTCGGGATTTGCGACCTTCGCGCCGAAGCCCATGACTTTGGCACTGATTCTGCGCTGAATGATCTTGTCCAATCCGTTGAAGGTTCCTCCGCAGATAAACAGAATATTGGAGGTGTCCACCCGGATATAATCCTGCTGCGGATGCTTCCGTCCGCCCTTCGGAGGAACGCTTGCAGTCGTGCCTTCGATGATTTTCAGCAATGCCTGCTGAACGCCCTCGCCGGACACATCGCGGGTAATCGAAGGGTTGTCGCCTCGGGTGGCAATTTTGTCAATTTCATCGATATAAACAATGCCGCGCTGGGTTTTCTCCAGATCATAATCCGCATTCTGAAGCAAAGCGAGAATGATATTTTCGACATCTTCGCCCACATAGCCCGCTTCGGTCAGTGTGGTCGCATCCGCAATCGTGAACGGAACGTTCAGAAACCTCGCCAAGGTCTGTGCCAACAGCGTTTTTCCCGAACCCGTAGGTCCGATCAGCAGGATATTGCTTTTCTGAATTTCCACATCCGACTTGGCATTGGCTTGAGAATCCAATCGCTTATAATGATTATACACTGCAACCGACAATACTTTTTTGGCATAATCCTGCTCGATCACATAATCATCCAGCATGGTTTTGATTTCTGTCGGGATAATGCTGCCCTGCACCTGCGGCTTTTCTTTTTCGTTTTCTTCTGCAATGATCTCGCCGCACAACTGAATACATTCATCGCAGATATACACCGCAGGACCCGCGATGAGTTTCCTGACATCATTCTGATTTTTGCCACAAAAAGAGCAGAACAGATTATCAATGTCATCCCGTCTTTTGGACATTTATGCCTCCGCACGAGCAATTTTATCAAGATCATCGCGATTTGCCATCACATGATCCACAATACCGTATTGTCTGGACTCTTCGCCGGACATGAAAAAATCCCGATCCGTATCCGCCTGAATTTTATCCAAAGGCTGTCCCGTATGATTTGCCAAAATCAGATTTAAGCTTTCTCTCATGCGGAGAATTTCCTTTGCCTGAATGGCAATATCCGATGCCTGTCCGTAAGAACCGCCCATAGGCTGATGAATCATAATCCGGGAATGCGGCAGGCAATATCGCTTGCCCTTGGTTCCCGCAGCCAGCAGAATCGCGCCCATACTTGCTGCCTGACCGATGCACAAAGTGGTGATATCGGGTTTGATATACTGCATGGTATCGTATATCGCAAGTCCTGCGGTAACACTGCCGCCCGGAGAATTGATATAAATATTGATATCTTTTTCCGGGTCTTCGGATTCCAGAAACAGCAGTTGGGCAATCAGAAGATTTGCCACATAATCGTCTATCGGTGTTCCCAGAAAAATAATTCTGTCTTTGAGAAGCCGGGAATAAATATCATATACCCGCTCGCCTCTGCCGCTTTGTTCGATCACATAAGGTATTATCGGCACAGAGATATTCTCCTTATTCCTGCTGCTCTTTCGGTGCTTCAGGGGAATCAGCAGTTCCGGCTTTGATTTCTTCGATCTGAGCCGATTCTGTGATCCGTCTGATTGCCTGTTTTTCAAGCAGCGTATGTTTCAGAATGTCCAGTTTGTCGGGATTTCCCCGATAATATTCACGGATATTGTCTATGGGCTGACCAAAATTCTGCGCCATATCCTGATATGCCTGCTGCAGATCTGCGTCCGGCAGCTCGAGTTTTTCCTGTTCGATGATTTTTCCCAGAATCAGATGACGTTTGACCTGTCTGACTGCCACATCCCGGTACTTTGCCGCAAGATGTTCGCGGGTCAGACCCAGTTGTTCGGCAGAGGTATTGTGATACTGAAATGTGCCTTCGATTTCCGCCAAAATGCCGTCCAATTCATAATCCACCAGAATATCCGGAACTTCGAAATCCTTCTTCTCGATCAGCGCAGTGAAAATCTGTTCTTGAATTTCCTGTTCCGCCCGCTTTTCATAGCGTGTCTGCATATCTTTGCGAATATCTTCTTTCAGTTCATCCAAAGTCTGGTATGTGCCGAAATTTTTTGCAAACTCATCATTGACTTCCGGCAGAACTTCTTCGCGGATTTCTTTGAGAATCACATTGAACTGAAGCGTTTGTCCCGCAAGTTTGGGATTGCGGTGATCTGCCGGAAATTCGACCGTGATCTCTCTGCTTTCTCCGGGCTTCATGCCGATAATCTGCTCATCAAAAGATTTGGCAATCCGACCTGCTCCGAGCTTCATCACAAAATTTTCGGTTTTCTGAACTTCCGGTACAGGCTTTCCGTCTTTGAAGCCTTCGTAATCAATCAGAACCAGATCGCCTTCGACAACCGGACGAAATTCATCCAGCCGATTCTGTTTTGCCAGATTTTTCCGAAGCATCTCCACCTGAAGAGCGACTTCTTCGTCTTTGACCTCATAGATCGTTTTTTTCAGAGGAAGTCCTTTGAAATCAATATCTTCCAACTGGGGATTGACTTCGATTTCCGCGTCATAGCGATAGGGTTGCTGAGGCTCGATTTCCGGCGGTGTGATTTTGGGGCTGCCCACGAG
>CAZMDM010000141.1:0-2632 GCA_964564775.1 uncultured Desulfonema sp.
CTCAGACCGATATACAAACCCCAACAATATTATGAAAAAGATCCGATTCTGAAGCGAGCAATCGATCTGATCCATACAGGATTTTTCAGCCCCGAACAGCCTGAGTTGTTTCAGCCGCTGGTAAACATGCTGATTCATACGGACCCGTATCTGATACTTGCGGATTTCGAAGCCTATCACCAGTGCCAGATGAAGGTGGACGCAGTGTATCGCAACCGCGGAGAATGGATAAAAAAGGCAATTCTCAATGTTGCCAGAATCGGCAGATTTTCATCGGACAGAACCATTGCAGAATACAATGAAAAAATTTGGAAGGCACAGCCGATCAATATTCTCAAAGAAGAGACACCGAAAGAAATGAGTTGCTGAACCTCGGTACAACATGCAACGTACAAATTACTTTTGCTTTGTACGTTGCATTATAGAACGGCGCGATATTTCATACATTCCCCTCATTAATATAGAAAATCCCGCTTGATGTTTTATCCCCGACTGCCTAACGATGCAGTGCCTGAAAATAGTGAGATTCGGAAAGAAAAATCCAAAAAAATTATTGACACCCTTCCCCGAAATCGCTAAAGGGTTAAGTTTGCATTTTTGTATTTTTAATCCCCATCAGACGGAGGAAGGTTATGGACAACTGGTTTATCAAAACCCTTAGCAGTTCCATCGGGAAAAAGCTGATGATGGCTCTTACGGGGCTGGCATTCTGCGGCTTTCTGACGGTACACCTGATCGGCAACCTGTTTTTGTATGGCGGCAAGGACGCGTTCAATTCGTATGCCGAACATCTGCATTCGCTGGGACCGCTGGTCAACGTGGCGGAAATCGGGCTTCTGACATTTGCCGTAATTCACATCGGCACCGGGCTGATTCTGTTTTTACAGAATCTTCGGGCAAGACCCGAACGATATGCGGTCAAGAAAAACGGCGGCGGACGCACCATCGGTTCTTCCACCATGCCCTACACCGGACTTCTGATGCTTTTATTCATCGTATTTCATCTGGTTGATTTTCATTTTGCGGATAAAAGCTTCAGAACCATTTTCGAAATCGTGTCTCAGGCATTTTCGAATCCGGTGGTTGTGTTCATGTATGTTGCGGCAATGGCAGTGGTGGCAATCCATGTCAGCCACGGATTCTGGAGCGCGTTTCAGACTCTTGGCGCAAGTCATCCCAAATATATGCCTGCCATTATGAAGCTTTCCATCATATTCAGCATTCTGGTCGGCGCGGGATTCGGCTTGATTCCGATTTACATGTCGTTCATTGTTTAGAAAGGGAGATCATAAGCTTATGAAGCTTGATGCAAAAATTCCGGGCGGACCGATCGAGCAGAAATGGGACAGACACCGTTTCGAACTGAAGCTGGTCAACCCTGCCAATAAACGGAAATACAATATCATCGTGGTCGGAACCGGTCTTGCCGGAGGCGCGGCTGCTGCAACTCTGGGCGAGCTGGGCTACAATGTCAAAAATTTCTGCATTCAGGACAGCCCCAGACGCGCGCACAGTATCGCGGCTCAGGGCGGTATCAATGCTGCTAAAAATTATCAGAATGACGGCGACAGCGTATGGCGTCTGTTTTATGATACGGTCAAAGGCGGCGATTTCAGGGCAAGAGAGGCAAATGTCTATCGTCTCGCGCAACTGAGTACCAACATCATTGACCAGTGCGTGGCGCAGGGCGTTCCGTTTGCCCGTGAATACGGCGGACAATTGGCAAACCGCTCTTTCGGCGGCGCGCAGGTTTCCCGAACATTTTACGCCAGAGGACAGACCGGTCAGCAGCTTCTGCTGGGCGCATACAGTTCCCTGTCCCGTCAGATTGCAGCCGGAAAAGTCAAGATGTACGCTCGTCGGGAAATGCTGGATGTGGTGATTGTCAACGGACAGGCAAGAGGCATCACGGTCAGAAATCTCGTTACCGGCGAAATCGAATCTCATGAAGGCGATGCGGTGGTTCTTGCCACCGGCGGCTACGGCAATGTATTCTTCCTTTCCACCAATGCGATGGCATCCAACGTAACCGCAGCGTATCGCGCATACAAAAAAGGCGCGGTATTCGGCAATCCGTGTTTTACGCAGATTCATCCGACCTGTATTCCAGTGCATGGCACCTATCAGTCCAAACTGACGCTGATGAGCGAAAGCCTGAGAAATGACGGGCGGGTATGGGTTCCCAAAACTCCGGGCGATAAACGTCATCCGAGTCAGATTCCCGAATCCGAGCGTGATTATTACTTGGAGCGCAAATATCCCAGTTTCGGCAATCTGGTGCCGCGCGATGTGGCTTCCCGAAATGCCAAAGAACAATGCGATCAGGGCAAGGGCGTGGGCGATACCGCACTGGCAGTATATCTCGATTTTGCCGATGCGATCAAACGCGACGGCAAAGATGTGATTGCCAAAAAATACGGCAACCTGTTTCAGATGTAGGCAAAAATCACCGCTCATGACCCGTACTCAGTGCCGATGATGTTTTATCCGGCAGTGCAGTATACCATGTGCTGCTTGTGGGTGGATTACAACTTGATGAGTAGGGTTCCGGGCTTGGTTGTTTTCGGCGAAGCCACTTTGTCCGATCCCGGAGCCAAACATCTGGGTGTTTCCCCACCTGTGATGGGCTTGG
>CAZMDM010000142.1:0-5162 GCA_964564775.1 uncultured Desulfonema sp.
AGCCTTTGAAAATTACTGCGTAAGGTGAGAGAAGAAGATAATTCCAACTTGATTGGAGAATTTTTTGTAACCGCTACCAGATAAATTCTTTTTTCCCTTGCGTATAGACCTAATTGAACTAAATATTTCTGTTTGATATTATTTGATCTTAATGTTCCATCACGAAGGATAAAATCACCAGACTTACTAAAATCAGATTGCAGTATTTCAAGAACTAATGACCACTCAAGAACTTCCTGACAAAATGACAGTAATTTAGAAACTGAGGAACATATTAAAGTTTTTGTTTCCTTTCCTAAACCCCATATTGAATCAATATCTGGTTCATTAAAAAAATCCAGTAATTTTTTAACGGGTTCAATTTCCAGTAATTCATCAAATATTGCGTATCTGTGTTCATCATTTGTTATAAGAATATTATTGGGAAAATACGACTTGCCGAGTATTACAGGGTCATCCAAATCATTCAGTCTGACCTGTTTTCCTCTATGGAAACATATATATCCAGCAGTATAAAGTCCTACATATATCCCATTATAAAATTCCTGACTATTATAACTGCCGTCAATAGCAAAATATTTGCTGTCTGAAATATCAATCTCATCAAATGGAATAATTTCAAAGTAATGTGGTGAAGTTGAATCACCATCAATCGTTATGATAGTTATCCGTGCTGGCTGATTTGTTCTTTTGTTAATATGTTCAGCGATAATATCAATAGTTTTATCTGGTATCTCTTTTTTGGACATTGTTGACCTCTTCGGTTAAAGAATTAATTTTTCTTATTGACGCTAACACCAAGTTCAGCGGCTACGTCCGCTGCAACTGAGGGTTAGGACTTCGGGTTCAGGTCTGTGTCGGAGAAGATTCTCCTGTTTGAAAAAAATGCCGGAAATTCGGCAGGCTGACTCCCGTGAATCAATAAGGAACACCCACAATCGGTTTCCTATGAAATACGGTGTATGTCACACTGTCCCGAAGTTTCTTTCCTCTATATTCAGCTTCTATGGATATCTGATGAATGCCCGGCGGCAGGGAAAAAGGCGGCAGAGAAAAAGACAGATAATAAACAAGAGTTTCGATTCCCATAGAAGGCTCAACAACAACACCGCTGCTTTCAACAGGCATGAGGGCATTGACAAGTTGTAATATTGACCCCTCATATATCAGGGTTCCGTCATAAAAGACCTTTATCGGTCCTCCGCCCATACCTTTTAACACCCAAAAGATGGAAGGACAAAAGATAGTCATAGTGATTTTCTGGTCATCCAGAAATTTCGAATCCCTCGGCGATATTTCGAGCGTACTGTTATCAACAACAATTTTACCCTTATATCCGCCTTTCATATCACCATACGATATTTCCAATGGCAAATGGGTCAGCGTGTTCAGACCGTCAAAAGTATGTTCATAGTTCAGCCCCGGACTCAGAGGACCGGAATCAAATCCCTCACCTGTCGCACTGTGAACGGTGGTTCCCTTATTGATCCATTTTACGGTATCACCCGAAAGTATTTCTATCTTTTCGGGATGAAAACCCGTATCGTCAATAATGACCTCGTACACCTCTGCCCATGCCGGAAATGTGACCGTAACCAGAAAAAGAATCGCTATGAAAAACCGTCTGATCATGTTGTGCCTCCTAATATTTCAAAAAAGTCGGGAGCCGTAAGTGATAAGCCAACGGCTCCGAAAAAAGTTGTTTTTACCTCACATTGACAGTCAGAGAATCGAAACTCAGCAGATTATAAGTCAGATTTCCATCCTGAATAACGTCCACTCCGACATACAGAGTGTACTCTCCGACCGGCAGGGCATTGCCTGAGTATACTGCCACAAGGGTATTTTCAAGAAGGTCTGTACGCATCGGAGTCCCATTGTTTCCCGTAAATATTGTCCAACTTCCATCCGGGTTCAGAGACCTGCATATACCGGGCTCACATAGAATAAGCCACCAGTCAGCAGATCCTCTGTCAAAATCACGGGGATTGATACTGTAAGTAACAGTAAGCTGCGTTCCGTAGCTGATTTCGAGGCGGTTGCCGATTCCGTCCGGTTTTATATCAACTACCGGCAACTGGAAGTTTATGGCTCTTTCCACATCCGGCAGAGGTCCGATCGGTGCCGAGGCTGCATCACTCCCCTGCGGAGTTCCCGTGTTTCTCAGCAAAGCCCGCATCGTCATGGGTCTCAGATAGTTATTGTATCGGCTTCTGAAAAAGCTCTGCACCAGAGCCGCCGCACCGGAAACAATCGGGGCTGCTGCCGAAGTCCCGTCAAATACGGAGGTGTAATACTGATTTATATCTCCGCCTCCGTTAAACAAATCCCCGTCAAAGGTATTTGTGGTGGTCAGTGAACCGCCAGTTGTGGTCACTGATTTTCCCCACCCTTGGAGATCAAGGCGGTTTCCGTAGTTCGAACTCCACAACAAACCGTTTGAAGTCGGCTCATCAACCACCCGTCTATGGTTTGTGTCCGGTGTGCCTGCACCTACAAAAATCGCACCGGAATCCCGGTATCCTCTGTTAAATATGTTATTTTGAACACCATCAAGATTTATACCGGAATTGCCTGCGGCTAATACAACTATTCTGTCGCTCAATACTGCCTGCCTCACAGCATCATACGCTCCTGATTCAGCTTCAAAAGGAACTGAATCATAACCTGCTGACACGTTGATTATGTCTCCCGGAATGCTTTGTTGGAGTGTTCTTGGCAATACATTTGCAAAGGAGTCTGTTTCACAAGAATAATAATCAGGTATAAGACCAGGAATAGGAGAAGTATGAAAAGTACAGCTTGTACAAAAGGAAACACGCCCGAAATCTGCTTCGGATGCAATACCTGTTATGCCATAACCATTATTCAAACCGGAAATTATTCCGGCTACGGCAGTACCATGATGAGCATAACTAGGTTGATTTAAGCAAAGAACACCGGATACCGAATTCTGGTTTAAATCTTCATGCCCCGCAATCCAGTTCCATTCGATCTGTCTGACACGCACTCCGCTTCCTCTGGTCAAAGGCCATACACTTCTTGCCCCGATTCCGCCCAAAACTGACGAATCAAGATATCCCTGACGCCAGGAAAAATCCGGAGTAACGGGTGGAATGTCCGCAAAAGGTGCCGATTTCCGAGGCGCGTAAGCTATCTCCACAATATCAAGCAGGTTCAGCCTGTTTATCAGTTCTTCCGCATCCGCAGCATCAGGGTCGATTCTGAAATCATAATACAGATTCATATCAGCCAGTTCGATCCCTTTTTTCAGCGCATTCTTTCTGGAATTATCCAGTTCCGCTTCGGGTTGCGGAAAGCCTTTTCCGGGTTTCAGGACATACTCTCTGAGTATGTCTTTCAGAGTGTCGAAATCGGTTTTGTTGTTTTTTCCGTATTCATGGTCAAGAGAGACAAGCTTTCCGTCTCTCAGGCGGACATTGCTGCCTTCCGCGAATTTCAGGATCACCGTATCCCTGCGGTGTTTTCCGGTAAGCACGGTATGTTCCGGCTTTTTCGGAACTCTTCTTTTGTAGAGCGCGTCCATCATTTTCTTTACAGAGAGCGATGGTTCTCCGGGATTGAAACGGGGCAGGACAATTTCCCTTTTGTCTGAACCGGTCTCTTCCGATACCAATCCGGAACCGGAAAATATTTCTTTCAATTCCTCCGCAGACATCTGTGCGTTACACGGATTATCTGATACAAAAATCAGATTGAACAAAAATAACAGAAAAAGACCGACCATGAATTGTTTTAAAGCCCTGAACATAATTTCCCATTTTCTTTTCGGAAAAATTACAACCGAACGGTGTAAACCAAGTCTGAGTTGTTGAAGTTCCTCAGACCGTGATCTGAGATTACCTAACAACAAGTTCACTGGCAGCCCGTTAGAGCTGTCCAGTGCAACGACTGGTTAGGCATTTTTTTCAGATGATATAAGAAACGGATTCATAACTCTGAGTGTCTGTTCTATTACCTGTCCGTGCTGCATATCTTCGGAATATACAACGGTACATCCGCTTTCCAGAGATGATGCAAGAATCAGACTGTCCCAGTATGAATACGAATATTTCTTTTTCAGAGACAGACACTTTTTAACCGTGTCGAAGCATATCGGCTGGATGTTCATCTTTTCTTCAAGTTCATAGATATATTCAGCAATCTCCTCATGTCCGACTCCGTTTTTTGAGAGGGCGGCATATATTTCGCTCATCACCTGTATGCTGACAAACACCTCCAATCCGATAATATCAGACATCAGTTTGACGGCTGAGTCATGCCTGACCATATCGTTTTCCAGAAACGCATATACCAGAATATTCGTATCAATAAAGACTCTTTCTGTCATGAAGCTCCTCCCTGCTGTACATTCTGAACTGTTTAACTCTGACAGGATGCAGGACGGACTGCGGCAATTCTGTCATTTTTTTGGTTTTACTGACAGGAGATGCCGTTTCTTCAATCTGAACAAATCTGATTTCCCTCAAAAAACTGACGAAAAGCTGAAATTTCGAGTCATCGGTTATATGTACCATGACAGTTTTCATAAAAAACCCCTTCTTTTTCTATACCGTATTCATCCAACGTTATTTAAGAACTTGCTGATTTATCATTATAATATCCAATCAGTGCTGCGGGAGCCAGTATAGGAAGAATTTCAACTACAGGAACCAGTTCCACCAGCCCTACAAATCCTATCGGACCAAATTTGATTATCATAATCACAGATACCACCAAATCAAATATGTCTCCCACTATCGGCGTTAAGCCAATGACAAGAAAATCTAACACGTCATTAACTATAGCAAGAACTACAATAGCAATTTTATTTGTAATTGCTATTATTGCAACTATAACTCCTATTACAATTATTATTACATCAATCGTATCAAAGTCTTTTCCACCACTTGCATAAGCCTGATGTTGAATTAACTGGAAAATTACAAGCAACATCATAATGATTTTTTCTTTCATTTTTTTATCCCTTTGCCTAACACAAAGTTCAGCCGTTGTGATCGGCTGCAACTGATGGTTAGGGTTTCAGTTGAAGAAGTGTTTACAAACCTGATTTAAGATATACCATATTTTCGCAAAAAAATCAACAGTAAATATCTGTAATAATTTCATTTTTTACATCACACTCATTGAAAGCCTGAAAT
>CAZMDM010000143.1:0-6028 GCA_964564775.1 uncultured Desulfonema sp.
ATACAGCGATTCTTTATCCCGAGAAATGGCTTCTTTGAGATAATGAACGGATTTGTCATTATTTCCACGTCTTTTCAGAAACAGCGATTCCAGATAGTAAAAATAACCGTTCGGTGTGTCATCCGCTTCTTGGTCCCCGAATAACTCGACTGTATCGCCGAAGATATCTGTCGTAAATTTCGCAGTTGCTTCATCTTTGACAATAACCGGCTTCGGTGCGGATCCGGTATTGTCTTTTTTGCCGGATACACAGGCTGCTGCCAGAATCAGAACAGCGATCAGAAAAAATTTCAACATGTTTGTGATCATCATAAATCGCGGTCAGTCCATATCGTTGTTTTCAGTGTATGAATCAAAATCCAGCATTTCCCGCTTGAAAAAATCTCTCATTTTTTTGACAATATTTTTTTCGATCTGGCGCACCCGCTCTCTAGAAATTTTATAGCGGTCTCCGATTTCCTGCAAAGTTGCCGGAGTATCCGAAAAAATCCGCAGCTCGAAAATTTCGAGTTCTCTGGAATTGAGCAGTTTTTTAAACTCTTCGATCTTATCATGAAGCAGCGCGTTCATTTCTTTCTGAGCGACTTTGTCTTCGGCAGATTCCACCACAGGAGTAATGAAATCAATCCGTTCCGTATCCGAATCTTCTTTGAGCGGCGCGTCCAAAGACAGGTCCCAGTTATCCAAACGCTGATCCATATCCACGACTTCGCGCTCGCTGACGCCCAGTCGCTCGGAAAGCAACTTGGGTTTGGGATCGAATCCCTGCTCGATCAGTTTCTGTTTTTCTTTTTTAAGTTTGAAAAACAGTTTACGCTGACTCTGGGTAGTTCCGATTTTGACCAAACGCCAGTTATCCATGATAAATTTCAAAATATATGCCTTGATCCAGAATGAGGCATAATATGAAAATTTGACATTTTTATACGGATCGAATTTTTTGACCGCCTGCATCAGCCCGATATTGCCTTCCTGAATCAGATCGAGAAGATTCTGCATCCATACCCTCTGAAATTCGAGCGCGATTTTGACCACCAGTCTCAAATTCGATGTTACCAATTCATAAGCCGCATCCGTATCCTGATTTTCATAAACCTTGACAGCAAGCTCCCGCTCTCTGTCGCGGCTCAGCAATTTATATCGGCTGACTTCGGATAAATATCGCTGAAGCGGATCGAATCTGACCAAGGCCTTATCCGGGGGCAGACTCAGAGGTTCGACTGTCTCTTCTTCCGAAGATTCCATATATGCAGCACTATCCTGAACCATGTCGTTATCCTGATTTTTTTTATAGACAAAAGATAAGAAGCTGTGTTATAAACTTCCTGTTGCGCCTGTAGCTCAGCTGGACAGAGCAACGGACTTCTAATCCGTGGGCCAGGGGTTCGAATCCCTTCAGGCGCGCCATCCGAAATCAAAGGAGCAAGGCAGTCAGCCCGCTCCTTTTTTGTTTGAATCTCTCTTTATCATGTTCACGGTATAAGTGCAATTCGCTTTTCATATTTTCATCATTTCACGATTGAATATATTCTGTTACGAGTCCGATCAGGGTTCGGGGAGAAACTCTCCCCTTTCTTTCAATATCTTAGTCTTATTCCACTCTGACCGTAACCTGTTTCGGCGCGGATTCCTCCGGCTTGGAAATTTCGATTTCCAAAACCCCGTCTTTAAATTTCGCTCTGATCTTATCGGGATTCGTAAGCGGCGGTAAGGTAAACGAGCGCCGAAACGATCCGAAACTCCGTTCACGGCGATAATAATTTTCTTCCTCAAACTCCGCTTCCGACACTCGCTTGCCCTTAAGCGTCAAAATATTTTCCCGAACCTCGATAGAAACATCTTCCTTTTTAACGCCCGGAAGTTCGACAAAAATCAACACCGAGTCGCCTTTGTCATAAATATCCGCAAGCGGTTTCCAGTCACCAGAAGAAGATTCGTCCTCATCTGACCGGGAAGGAAACGCGTCTTCGAACAAACGGTTAATGCGGTCCTGCAAGGTTGACAGATTTTTAAACGTATCCCATCTGACCAATCCCATAATATGCCTCCTGAATTAAGTGCGATATTGTTCTCTTCATGAAAACGCCGATGATCCGGTCAGTGCCTGTCCCACAATCAGCTTGTGAATCTCGTGCGTTCCCTCGTAAGTATAAACACTTTCGAGATTGCAGATATGCCGCATGATATGATATTCCAAAGAAATCCCGTTGGCTCCGAGAATGCTTCGAGCGGTTCGGGCAGCTTTCAGCGCTTCGGATACATTATTCATTTTGGCAAGCGACACATGACGATGATCGCTTATGCCTTCATCTTTCAGCCTGCCGATGTGCAGTGCGAGAAGCTGACCTTTGGCAATTTCCGTCATCATTTTTACCAGTTTGTCCTGAGTCAGTTGGAACGCGGCAATGGGTTTGCCGAATTGGATTCTGCTTTTGGCATATTTCAAAGCAATCTCATAACACGCGGATGCCGCGCCCATAACGCCCCATGAAATCCCGTATCGGGCTTCGTTCAGGCACATCAGCGGACATTTCAAGCCATCGGCTTTGGGCAGCATATTCTGTTCCGGTACCCGGACATTGTTCAAATAAAGAACAGATGTTACAGATGCTCTGAACGACACTTTCCGTTTGATCTCTTGAGTTTCGAAACCAGGCATGCCTTTTTCCACCAGAAACCCTCTGATGCCGCCATCGGTCTGCGCCCAGACGATTGCGACATCGGCAATGGAACCATTGGTAATCCACATTTTGCTGCCGTTGATCATCCAATCGCTTCCGTCTTTTTTTGCCCATGTTTTCATGCTGCCCGGATCAGAACCGATATCCGGTTCGGTCAGACCGAAACAGCCCACTTTTTCTCCTTTTGCCATTGCAGGCAGCCATCGGGCTTTCTGTTCTTCGGAGCCGAATGTGAAAATCGGATACATAACCAAAGAGGTCTGTACCGATACAAGACTTCTCAGCCCGCTGTCCCCGCGTTCGAGTTCCTGACAGACCAAACCGTAAAGCACATTGCTTCCTCCGGGACAATCATAGCCGTCAATTTTCATTCCGAACAGCCCCAAATTGCCCAAACGGGGAATCAGATCAATGGGAAATGTAGCATTTTCATAGTGTTCCTCGATCAGAGGCATAAATTCTTTCTGAACGAACTTTTTCACTTCATCGCGGGTCAGGCGTTCTTCCTGAGTCAGAAGATGATTGATATTGATAAAATCCGATGCATGAGGTATCGGCATGTCTGTTTCTCCTTTACGGGAATAATCTACGCAACGCTGTTGTTAAACTGTCAGATTAGCTTAAAAATGTCGGATTGTAAATAAAAAAAGAATTGTTATCAGAGAGATACGATGAAATGATGAAAAAATGATTGCGAATCCTGCTTCGATTTCCAATATCAATGATTAGGACTATGTCCGTTTCTGCCGATGATTCTTCCGAGTCCCTGAACCACATTTTTCAGATGAACCGCCTGAACATTCATGGATTCCGAAACCATAGCCGCTTCCTGTGCATTGATTTCATTATCCCGAACCACCTTTTCCATACCGTTCAGCGATTTGCTGATAACCGAAATCTGTTCTGCCTGTTTCAGAGACAGTGATGCCGTATGATCCATCAGCATTTTTCGTTCAGCCCTGTTCAGGTTCAGTTCTGAAAACGATTCGCTGGTTTTTCCGACCATTTCCACGCCGGAATGAATTTTCTGCATCGTGGCATCAAGCATCTGTGATGTATTCCGGGCAGCTTCGGCAGATCGCTGAGACAGGCTGCGGACCTCGCCTGCCACTACGGCAAATCCCATTCCCGCTTCCCCCGCTCTTGCAGCTTCAATTGCTGCATTGATTGCCAGAATATTGGTCTGAAATGCAATATCATCAATCGTTCTGATGATATCGGATGTTTTTCTGCCGGTTTCGGCAATATCGGCAATAAGATGAGACAGATGAGACACGGATTCGTCGGCTCTGATAAGAATTGTTTCCGCGTCATCGGTCAGTTTTTTGACGCGGCTGATATTCTCCGCATTTTGCTGAATCATTGCAAACATCTGTTTCAGCGATGATGCAATCTCTTCCGAAGAAACAGATTGCCGTTCCGCTCCCTGTCTGAGGGATTCTCCGGTACCGGAAATCTGAGCAGACACGGATGCCACGCCTTCGGATACATCGCTGAGTGTTGTCAGCGCATAGCGGATCGGTTTGGAAATTTTCATGCTGAGCAGCATACTGAGGGCAATCACTCCCAGCAGCATCATACAGATGATATTGATTTGCCTTCGGATATGCAAAGACATTTCAGAAATGATTTCCTTTTTTTTCTGAGCGATGGCATCTTCGATATCATCCAGATACAAGCCGGTGCATAACACCCAGTTCCATTCTTTATACAGCCTGAAAATTGTCATTTTGGGCGTAGGCTTATCCGAACCGGGTTTCCACCATTTGTACTCGATAAATCCTTCGCCTTTTTCCCATGCGATTTTCATAATTTCCCGGACAATCAGTTTTCCTTCCGAATCTTTCAGATCAAGCTGAATTTTTCCGACCAGTTCAGGCATGTTCGGATGGACAAACATCATTCCATCTTTGTCTATGATAAAGAAATAATTTGTTTTTTCATCACCGAATCGCATCGCGTTGATGGCTTTGCGGGCATCTGCATAGTAATTGGCGGTTTCCAAAACAGAATATGCTACGGAAAGCATATCTTTCAACTGAGTTTTTCTCTCATTGAGCATCATGCTGCGGATATATGAAATTTCTTCTCTCTCATGCTGAGTCCATGTGTAAGCAGTCAGTATTACAAATAAAATTCCCAGCATCACCAGCCCGGAAATATTGAGAATAATAATTTTCTTGTTGAGATTCATGGTATTTTTTCATTCTTTCCGATCAGAGATTTATCCTGATAAGATAGCTGATTAGACTAGAATTATTAAATTTGTATTAGCGTTGTATGAGAAAATTATTAAGAAGAGCAATCTTGTTGTTTAAGATATCCAAAATTCCGTTTGATTTTACCAAAACCATCCCGAGCGATAAATCGCCCGGTTATTTTTCAGATTCCGTATTACATGGTTTTGGGTATATCAGGAATTTTCAATACCTGTCCCACTCGGATCAGATTGTAATTGCTGCCGATAATCTCTTTATTGGCTTCCCAGATATACGTCCACAACAGCGGATCGCCGAAATATCGGTCTGCAATGCCGCTTAAGGTATCACCGGATCGGATTTTATAGCTTTTGTCTGTCGGCATTTGGGAAGAGCATTCCGCAATCTGAGGCGTATCGGTCAGAGTCATTCCTTTCAATTGGGCGTTGCCGATTGTTCCGGGCCAGATTTCCACTGGATAAGGCGTGGTATACGGAAACCATCGGCAGTAGATCGCGTTGTATGTGCCGTCGCTTTTCATCGCCTGAAGCGTCAGATTGACCAAATCTCTGAATTTGCTGTCATTATTCGGAATACCGATGCCGTAAGGCTCTCTGCCGAAAGGCTCTCCGGTGATTTTCAGGTTCAGGTCTTCTTCCGCAAACTTCGATAATGCCACGCTGTCTGTGGCAAAAGCTTCGATTTCACCGGATTTCAATGCTTCGACCGCTTTGGAATTTTCCGCAAATTCATGGATTTCAGGCGCTGCATTGCAGATTGCGCTTTCTTTTCGGAGATTTTCAGCAGTGGTCGCGCCTTTTACGACACCGACAGACTTTCCGTTCAACTGACATACGCTGGTGATTGCGGAAGTTTTTTTCACCAACAGCCTCTGTCGGTCCACAAAATAGGTCTGACTGAAATCAATCCGCATTTCCCGATCATTGGTGCGGGTCATGGCTGCTGCCACGATATCGGCTGTGTCCGGACCTTCGGCAGAAGCTTCTTGTTCCAGTGCTGGCCTACGAGTTGCCCCTGAAATCGGAATAAGGTTTACTGCTTTGTTGTCCCCTATACAGAGTCTTGAAAGTTCACGTATGATGTCAAGTTCAAAGCCTGACATACCTACGTTTTTCTGATCACCAACCG
>CAZMDM010000144.1:0-3375 GCA_964564775.1 uncultured Desulfonema sp.
AAGGTGATGATGATTTTCTGGGTAATTTCGGTCGAAACTACCGCAAGCTCGGAAATATTTGGAAGTTTTTTCTGAATTTTCAATAAATTATAATAAGAAAATGCCAATGACACAAAATAGCCGGATACCAGAATCGCTATGCTGATCCCGATGGTTACAGAAAGTTTACCGAATCTGACTTTGATGAACTGCATGGAAAAAATCATCCGATCTCCTTTGCAAAAAAAACAGCTACTCTACGACCAATATCTTCACGCTGCCATGCGGCGGATTTTCAGCATAGCCGACAGCCCCTCCGGTTTCGGAAACAAATTTTACCAAATCGGATTCCGAGTCAAAAGATTTCAGTTCAAGCCCTTTTCCGCTGAACACAATCTGCTTCCAATACATGGTAAATTGAGACGGCGTTTTTTCAATGTATTGCTTCAGAAAATTTTCATGCACCTCACCGGAACGGAGAATGACCGGGATGATCTTATCTCCGTTATCCCAGAATGTTGTTTTGCCAAGAAATATTTTTGCCGCGTCTGCTTTTCTGATGCTGCTTGAAGTAACTGAAGGATTTGCAATAATTCTGACTTCCGATGCGGAAGATACGGATGCTATCAGAAACATGCACAGACCTACAATCCGCTTTACCATCAGCCATTGTTTTGCTCCTCCGCTCTGATGATATGTTATCACTGCATCCTCCTCAGAAATTGAAACTGCTTTTGATTGCCCAAAGAGTCCAATGCCGCTCGGTTCCTTCGGGATTTTCAAACTCATTGAGCAATGCCGCACCGTCCGTAAAATGCACTTCCAGTTTGATCAGCCAGTTTTTGCCGATATCAATGCGGATGGTCGGCACAAGCTCTTTCTGCCAGGCAAAATAATCCGCTTCGCCTTTCAGTACAAGATTTTTGCCGAGTTTATCTTCCCGGTTCGGATAATATTCGGAATAATACAACCCGCAAGTCAGCCAGTCATTGACTTGGTAACTTGCCTGAATATACCAGCTTTGAGAACGAGTTACAGCAGAGGATGCTGTCATATTTCCCTCCTGAAAGAGGTCGTATATCCGGATATCATTTCTGACTCTCATCATCATCCATTCGGTGGCAACCGTCAGGCGTCTGACGCTGTATTCCAAAGACCAGACTTGAATATTACTGATTTCGGTATCGGCTTCGAATCTTGCAGCAGTCATGCCTGTACTGTTTTTCAAATCACAGGATATATCTGTTCCCAACGTCATCATGGAAAAAGCGATTTTCAGACCGTCCGTAGGTGTATTCCATGAAACAGAGCCTCCGCCGATATAGTTTGTGTCCATATTCGGATTCTCATAGCCTAAAGACCGCTTCAGTATTCGGGATGAAGTTTTGGCAATTTTTTCAAAATCGGATTTGAAAAACATACCGTCCGAAGGAATCTCCGATGTACCGAAAAACAGTTCGGTATTCATATCTGCCGCGCCAAAAACATCCAGACTGCCATACACGCCGACCCCGGTATACGCGTCCGTATGATCTCGGCGTGTTTCGCTGTAAATTCCCGATGGCATGAGAATCGGCGTTCTGAGCATGTCCGCATCCCGAATTTGGTTATACAGCCCGAAAGGCATTTTCACCTTTCCGGCTTTGATTCCCCAAATATTGCTGAAACGATAATCCGCGACAGCCCAGTCCAGAACGATATCGTTATTGTAGTAATTTCCGATATCTCTTGAAAATACCTGCATTCCCAGACGCAGCCGTTCGGAAAGCACGGAGCTGAAGTTGATTCCGATTTCATTGAACTCGAATGTGCCGTCCTGAGTTTCGGACAGATAGTTGTTGCGATCAGAATCAAGCCATCCCTGAGAGACAAATCCGTGAATGCGGATATCTTTCCAATCCGAGGCATGTACCGGAACGCACAGCATCAGAAAAAGCAGGATTGTTCCGGTATAAGCTCTTATTTTCATATCATTTTCCTCTTTTTTCACTGATCGCTGCATGGGCAGCCGCAAGACGGGCTACCGGCACTCTGAACGGCGAGCAGGATACATAATTCAAGCCCAAGTGATGACACAGCGCAATCGAAGCCGGATCTCCGCCGTGTTCGCCGCATATTCCGCATTCCAGATCAGGCTTGACAGATCGTCCTTTCAGAACCGCAATTTTCATCAGTTCCACCACGCCGTCTTTATCCAGCGTTGCAAACGGATTATTGGGCAGAATATCGTTTTCCATGTATTCGATCAGGAATACCGCTTCCGCATCGTCTCTGGAAAGCCCGAAGGTGGTCTGCGTCAGATCATTGGTTCCGAAAGAGAAGAACTGGGCATATTCGGCAATCTGATCTGCCGTCAGCGCGGCTCTGGGAATTTCGATCATCGTACCGAATTTGTAATCAATCTGGATATATTTTTCTTCCATGACTGCTTTTGCCTCTTCTTCCAGCATTTTCTGCTGAACTTTGAGTTCATTAACATGACTGGTCAGAGGAATCATGACTTCGGGACGGACATCAATGCCTTCTTTTGTAACCAGACAGGCAGCCTCGAAAATGGCTCTGACCTGCATCCGGGTCAGTTCGGGAATATGAATGCCGAGACGCACGCCTCTGAGTCCGAGCATGGGATTTGCCTCGCGGATGCTTTCGACTCTTCTTAAAATGCGTTCTTTCTGGCGTACTTCTTTGAGCAGTTCATCAATTTCTTTGAGATTGGGCGCGTGTTGGATACGGATTTTCAGATCCGAAAGATCGCGCAGAAGTCCGATATGATCCGGCAGAAATTCGTGCATCGGCGGGTCAATTAGGCGGATAATCACCGGTAGTCCGTGCATGACTCGGAATAAACCTGCAAAATCTTCGCGTTGGAATGGTAACAGAGCATCCAGTGCTTCCCGTCTTTCCGAAGGTAGATCCGTCATAATCATTTTCTGAACAAAGGGCAGTCTTTCGGTTTCCATGAACATGTGTTCGGTACGGCACAATCCGATGCCCTGAGCGCCATAATCTCTAGCTCTCTGAGCATCACGGGGGTAATCCGCGTTTGCCCACACGCCCAGCCGCCGGAATTTGTCTGCCCATGACAGAAGTTTCATCAGATACGGGTCTTTGATGTCGGGAACAACTGTATCCAGTTTGCCTGCATAGACTTTGCCGACTGTGCCATCGAGCGAAATCCATTCGCCTTCTTTGATGACAGTATCGCCTACACTGATCTGGCGCTTGTTCATGTCGATTTTAAGCTCGGACACGCCGACCACAGCGGGTTTTCCGAATTGTCGTGCAACCAGTGCCGCGTGAGAGGTTCTTCGGCCTCTCGTGGTTAAGATCCCCTGAGACGCCAACATACCATGCACATCATCCGGCTTGGTTTCAGGGCGAACCATGATGACCTGC
>CAZMDM010000145.1:0-3547 GCA_964564775.1 uncultured Desulfonema sp.
ATGATGCGATTGTCGTATCTGATAACATGGCGTTTGATTTTGCAATCAGATATCGGGAGAAGCTTTTTCCGAATACGCCCATCATCTTCTGCGGATACAACTCGTTTCGCCCCGAAGTTCTCAGAGGGATCACCAACGTAACCGGCGTCAACGAAGAAATCGATTTTACCGGCACAATTGACATGGCGCTTGCAGTGCATCCGAAAACACAGACACTTGTGTTTCTTACCTCTGATTATTACACCGCGGGTCAGCGCAATCAGGAAATCGCGGAAAACAGACTCATTCCTGCATATAGCGAGCGCTATCGGATCATTCAACTCAGAAATATGTATCTTCGTGAAATCGAACAAAAATTGGCAGCTTTGCCAGCCGATACACTGGTTTTTGTGTTCGGTGCCCCGTTTGACAATCGCGAATCGCAGTTCATAGCGGCAGAGGAATACTATCGTCGGATGGCAGCAGCCAGTTCCGTGCCTGTATACTCCTTTTGGGATTTTATACTGAACACCGGCATGATGGGCGGAAACATTATCACAGGTCCCGATCAGGGACGTATGTCTGCGGAACTGACGCTCCGGGTATTGGACGGTACACCTGCGGATCATATTCCGGTGGTTATGAAGACGCCGTCAAGTAAGATTTTCGATTTCAATGCCATGAAACGTTTCGGCATATCGGAAAAATCCCTGCCCCCGGACAGCATCATCATCAACAAACCGGACAGTTTTTATCAGCGATATAAAAGCTATGTATGGATAATAGTTATCGCCTTTATGATTCTCTCTGCTATGGTGATATTTCTGACAATTTTGCTGCGAAAAAGCAAGATTCTCAGCACGCAACTGCGGCAGCATCAGGATCAGCTTGAAGAACTGATCGCTGAACGCACGGCAGAACTGCGTCAGAGCGAGGAGCGGTTCCGCACGATCTTTGAAAAATCGCCGGTAAGCATCGAAATATATGATGCCGATGGCGTGCTGACCCATGTCAATCAGGCATGTATGAATATTTTCGGCATATCCGACCCTGAATCTGTCAGAGGGATCAATCTGTTTGAAAATCCCAATTTCCATGCGCCTCAGAAAGAGAAAGTTCAGCGAGGCGAAGCTGTCAGATTCGAATATCCTTATGATTTCGAACTGGTGAGGAAATTAAACCTGTATCCCACAAGCAAGTCCGGGGTTATTTATCTGGATATTCAGGTTACACCACTGAAAAACGATCAGAACTCTGTTTCCGGGTATATGGTGCAGATACAGGATATTACCGAGCGAAAACAGGCTGAAATATCGCTTCGGGAATCTGAGCGCAGATTATCCGATATTATCAACTTCTTACCCGATGCCACTTTTGTCATTGATACACAGGGAAAAGTTCTGGCATGGAACAGGGCGATGGAATCCATGAGCGGCATCCGCGCACAGGATATGATCGGCAAGGGCGATTACGAATATGCCATTCCGTTTTATGGAGAACGCAGACCCATTCTGATCGATCTGGCACTCGAGCCTTCAGCGGATATCGAAAAAACATATCGTCATATACAAAGGCATGGCGATACTATGACCGCGGAAAATCATTATCCGAATCTGAGAGGAAAGGAAACATGGCTGTTCGGAACCGCCTGCATTCTCAGAAATTCACAGGGACAGATTACCGGCGCTATCGAGTCTATACGGGATATTACCAACCGCAAGCGTGCCGAACTCGAGCGGCAAAAAGCCAAAGAAGCAGCCGAATCCGCCAATAAAGCCAAAAGTGTCTTTCTTGCCAGCATGAGCCATGAACTCCGCACGCCGCTCAACGGGATTTTAGGCTATGCACAGATTCTCCGCCGCGATCCGACTCTGTCTGAAACGCACAGGTATTATATCGGCGTGATCGAACGCAGCGGCAATCATCTACTGGAGCTGATCAACGATATTCTGGACATTTCGAAAATCGAAGCAGAGAAAACCGATCTGGCACAGTCCGAAATCGAACTCCCATCGTTTTTTAGAGAAATTGTCGAAATGATCCGGGTGCGGGCAGAGGAGAAAGGGCTGATATTCCACTGTGAAGTTTCTCCAGATATCCCCAGCATCATCCGTGCGGACTCAAAACGACTGCGTCAGATACTGCTCAACCTGCTGGGCAACGCAGTCAAATTCACAGAACGGGGAAAGATTGGAATGACTGTGCGGAAAAAGTGCATTGTCAAAGACGATAACTTTACACTTTGCACTCTGCATTTTGCAATATCCGACACCGGCATCGGGATTCCCGAAGATCGGCAGGAGGATATATTTTCTCCGTTCACGCAGATACATACCGAGAAGATCGAAGGCACAGGATTGGGACTGACGATCAGCCGCAAACTGGTGCATCTGATGGGCGGAGAGCTTTCTGTCAGCAGCAGGGTCGGACATGGAAGTACATTTTCATTTGAAATCGCGTATGCCGAAGACAATTCCCCGAAGACAAGCTATGGAGCAGTACAGCAGCATATTGTCGGATACACTGCCGAAAAAGACGGGAAACTCAGAATACTGATTGCCGATGATGTTTCGGATAACCGAAGATTGCTGATCAATCTGCTTGCGCCTCTGGGCTTTGATGTAACAGAAGCGTTCAATGGGCGAGATTGTGTTGAGAAAGCGGCAATTCTTAAGCCTGATCTGATTCTCACGGATATTGTGATGCCGGAAATGAGCGGTATCGAGGCAGCACAGGCAATCCGCGGGATTTCCGATCTCGGCAGCACGCCGATCATTGTTGTTTCCGCAAGTGCATTCGAAGCGGACCGAGAGCAGAGCCGTATCGCAGGCTGCAATGATTTTCTTCCCAAGCCGATTGTCGTGAATGATCTGCTGAATATGCTGCACCGCTATCTGCCTCTGAAATGGGTGTATGCGGAAGACACAGCTTCACAGGAAGAAAGTACGCCTACAGAAATTACCCCGCCTCCGCCTGAAAAACTGGACGAACTGATCCACTTTGCCAATATGGGAGACATCGGAGCGCTGGCTTGCGAGGCGCAAAATCTTCTTCGGGATGAACATCTGAAGCCTTTTGCATCGGAACTCTTCCGTATGGTTCAGGCGTTCGAGATGAAACGGATTAGAGTATTCCTTTCGGGGTATTCGGATTCTGAAAAATAACCGAGCGATAAATCGCCCGGCTATAAGTAGGTATGAGCTTTCAGCCCTGAAATTTATTTCGGAGCTTCTGTCGATGGAATCAAAAGGGGGTTGAGTTTATGACTGTGCTGCCAGATTGATGAAATATTCGTGAAACCGGGTATCTGCGGTCAGTTCGGGATGAAAAGACGTTGCGATCAATTTGCCCTGCCGGGCAGCAACAGGCGTACCATCTTTCAATTTCGCCATGACTTCCGTATCTGCCATGACCTTTGCAAGCTTTGGAGCACGAATGAATATCGCAGGAAAAGGGTTTGTTTTTCCATCTCTTAACGCGTCAATGTACAAATCTGTCTGAAAACTGTCCACCTGACGACCGAAAGCATTGCGCTCCACCGTAATATCCATGATTCCCAGCAAGGGCT
>CAZMDM010000146.1:0-25468 GCA_964564775.1 uncultured Desulfonema sp.
TATCATAGCCAGTATGGGCTTGGAAAATGCTGTTCCCGAATCGGCAAGCGATATCCGACATCATGTTTCCGAAAATGCAATTGCCATTATCGGCATGTCCTGCCGGTTTCCCAAAGGCATCAGCAGCCTCGATGAGTTTTGGCAGGCTCTGAAGACCGGCACGGATTTGATTAGCGAAGTTCCGAAAGACCGGTGGGATATGGATCGTTATTACGATCCGGACCGGGAAAAGCCGGGAAAAATTTCCAGCAGATTCGGCGGCTTTGCAGATCGGATTGATTGTTTCGATGCGTCTTTTTTCAATATCTCTCCCAGAGAAGCCAAGCGCACCGACCCTCAGCAGCGAATTTTGCTGGAGCAGACTTGGCACGCGTTGGAACATGCCGGAATCAATCCCGAATCGCTGTCCGGTTCTCAGACCGGCGTATTTGCAGGGATTTTCACGCATGATTATGAAATTCTTCAGATTCGGCAAAATGACGATACGGATTATGATACTTATTTCGGCACAGGAAATTCCGCATCCGTAGCTGCGGGACGGATTGCGTATATCTTGGGCTTGCAGGGACCGGCGATGTCTGTTGATACAGCCTGTTCCTCATCGCTGGTTGCGGTTCATCTGGCATGTCAGAGCCTCCGCAGCCAAGAGTGTGATTTGGCAATTGCGGCAGGCGTGAATCTGATTCTCTCTCCTGAGTTGAGCATCAGCTTTTCCAGAGCCGGAATGCTGTCTCCTGACGGGCGCTGCAAAACCTTTGATGCGTCAGCCGATGGCTATGTGCGAAGCGAAGGCTGCGGTGTTGTGATTCTCAAGCCCTTATCTCAGGCAATTGCAGACAAAGACAATGTTTTGGCGGTGATCCGGGGAACTGCGATCAATCAGGACGGCGCAAGCAACGGACTGACTGCGCCCAACGGACTGGCTCAGGAAGCGGTAATTCGCAAGGCATTGAAACATGCCGATCTTACTCCTGATAAAATTTCATACATCGAAGCTCACGGAACCGGAACATCGCTGGGCGATCCGGTGGAAGTCGGCGCATTGAAAGCGGTTTATGGGCAAAATCGTTCAAAAGATACCCCTCTCATCATCGGTTCTGTCAAAACCAATATCGGACATGCGGAGGCTGCTGCGGGCATTGCGGGACTGATCAAAGTTGTCTTATCTTTGCAGAATAACTATATTCCGCCTCATCTGCATTTCAGAGAATGCAATCCTCTGATTGATCTGGATAGCATTCCCGCAATGATTCCGAAAAATGGCGTGGAATGGAAAAATGTTCCCGCCACTCCGAGACGGGCAGGGGTGAGCTCTTTCGGATTCAGCGGGACAAATGCCCATGCGATTATCGAAGAATCTCCTCTTGAGAGGGGCAGGGATATGTCTCAGCCTGACAAACAATTTCATCTTCTCGCGCTTTCCGCAAAAACTGAAGAAAGTCTGAAAACACTGATCGGTCAATATCGGCAATATCTGAAAGATAATTCTCATCAGAACCTCAGCGATATCTGTTTTACTGCGAATACGGGAAGAGCTTCTTTTGATTATCGTTGTTATACGGTGGCAGATTCAGCCAATGCTGTCGAACAAAAACTGTCGGATGCTGCTATCGGCAAAGCATCGCAGAAACCCCGAATCGCATTTTTATTCACAGGTCAGGGATCGCAGTATGTCGGCATGGGGCAGGAGCTTTATAAAACTCAACCGGTGTTCCGAGACGCGATTGACCGATGCCATGAAATTTTAAACGCGTATCTTGAAAAGCCGCTCTTGGAAGTGCTGTATCATCACGAATCATTATTAAATCAAACTGCTTATACGCAGCCTTGTCTGTTCTCTTTGGAATACGCACTCGCGCAGTTATGGAAATCGTGGGGGATTATACCGGATGCAGTCATGGGGCATAGCGTGGGCGAATATGCTGCTGCGTGTGTGGCAGGCGTGTTCGGTTTGGAAGACGGCTTGAAGCTGATTTCCGCAAGAGCGCGTCTGATGCAGGTGCTTCCGAAAAATGGCGATATGGTGGCAGTATTTGCCGATGAGAAAACTGTCTCCGACGCGATTCGTCCGTATAGCGACAAAGTTTCGATGGCAGCACTCAATGGACCCGAAAGCATTGTGATTTCGGGGTTGCGAGAAAGTGTCAAAAAAGTAGTTGCCGCATTCGAGGCAAAAGCTCTTCGTGCAATTCCTCTGAATGTGTCTCATGCGTTTCATTCTCCGTTGATGGAGCCGATGCTGAAACCTTTCGGAGAAATTGCCAAAGAAATCATATTTTCTCCGCAGAAGCTATCTGTCATTTCCAATGTCAGCGGTAAAGTTGCCGAAGCTGAGATTACGACTTCCGACTATTGGGTTAGGCATGTGCGTCAGCCGGTGCGATTTGCCCAGAGCATGGAAACTCTGAAGCAACTCGGATATACGATCTTTGTCGAAATCGGTCCCAAGCCGGTTCTGCTTGGAATGGCGCGGCAATTCATCAAAGATAGCGAAATATCGTGGCTGCCCAGTCTGATGCAGGGACAACCGAATCGGAAGCGGATGCTCGAAACTCTCGGAGAGCTTTATGTAAAAGGCGCAGCAGTCAATTGGAATGAGCTTTACCGCTATGATTCGGTCAGAAAAATACCGCTTCCGAATTATCCGTTTCAGAAACAGCGATATTGGCTTGATCCGCCGAAACACACCCCCGCCCCCTCTCAAGAGGGGATTGTCAACGACCTACAAGGTTGGCATAACTATTTGTATCAGATCGAATGGAAAGAAACTTCGGGGTTTCGGGATCAGTCGGAACTTTTCAAAGATATCGAGGCACTGTCATTGGCATACGCTGCCAAAGCATTTCGGGAAATCAGCGAAAAGGATGTGATCGAATCTCAGAAACGCCTGTATCATCGGCTTTCAGAAATCCTTGCTCAACAAAGAATCACCGATATTTATGATCCGCAGATCATTTTCAATCGCCTGCATTCTCAGTATCCTGAAGCCGAATCGGAACTGACGATTTTGAATCGCTGTGCATCGGAACTTGCCCCTGTGCTTTGCGGCAAAGTCAATCCGTTGGAGCTGCTTTTTCCCGAAGCGGATATCCGTTCTGCGGCAAAGCTTTATGACGATTCGCCCGCCTTCGGCTCGATGAATCGGCTGCTTCGGGATACTGTGCGAGCGGCAGTTTCCAAGATTGCACCGGGACAAACCATCCGAATCCTTGAAATCGGCGCAGGAACCGGAGGCGCAACCGCGCATATTCTGCCGATACTGCCTTCTCGCAACACAGAATATATTTTCACGGATATCGGATCGTTATTTACCGCCAAAGCCAAAGAGCGGTTCAAGGCATATCCCTTTGTGCAGTATAAGGTATTGGATATCGAAAAAGACCCGGTATCTCAGGGATTTTTGCCGCATTCTTGCGATATCGTGTTAGCCGCAAATGTGCTTCATGCCACAAGCGATATGCAGCGAACCCTTACGCATGTCAGGCAACTGCTTGGTCCCGGCGGTGCGATGATTCTGCTCGAAGGCACCGCGCCCCGTCTGTGGCTTGATCTGATTTTTGGGCTGATTGACGGGTGGTGGAAATTTTCCGACCATGATCTGCGTCCGTCTCATCCGTTGCTGTCTGTTTCCAAGTGGCAGCAAATATTGAACAAAGTCGGTTTCAGAGATCTGGCGATCAACTCTCCGTATCAGGACAAAGGCGCGTTATTCGAGCAGGCGGTCATTGTTGCCCGAAATCCCGGCTCCGATGCCAAAATCTTATCCAAACATTGGCTGATTCTGGCAGATCAGAAGGGTTTTGGAAAAAAATTGGCAGGCTCTTTGGAGAAAAGCGGAGATCGCTGTACACTGGTCTATGCCGGAGAAACGCTGTTCGAAGCTGGAAAATTTCAGATCAACCCATGTAACGCGCAGGATTTTCAGAGTCTTTTCAAAGCCATCGGCACGCCAGATCATATTGTTCATTTATGGAGTCTTGATACGGTATCTGCCGAAAATATGAGCATGGGCGATCTGCAACATGCCTCAGAGTTGGGATGCCGCAGCACGCTGTATCTGATTCAGGCAGCTCTTCAGGCTGAACGATTCCCGTCTCTATATCTGATTACGCAGGGACTTGCATCGTCCGCCTTGTCCGGTCTCGGGCGGGTGATTATGCAGGAACATCCTGAATTTCATTGCAAGATGATTGATTCGGATGATGCGGATAATCTTCCGATGCTGCTTGATGAACTCCGAATGCCGGATGATGAGGAATTTATTTCATTTCGTCAGGGAAAACGGCTGACAGCCCGATTGATCCGAATGCCTCACGATAAAACTTTCAACGATGTCATCAAATTGCGTGATGATCGTTCTTATCTGATTAGCGGCGGTCTGGGCGGGACAGGATTGCGCCTTGCCCGGTGGATGGTGAATCGCGGGGCAAAACATCTGATTCTTCTGGCTCGCCGACCTGCGTCCGATGCTGCAAAAGCTGTCCTGACAGAATTAAAAAATAGCAGCGCGGATATTCGTATGGTTCAGGCTGATGTATCGGATTTTGAGCAGATGAGCAAAGTTTTTGCCGATATTCAGCCGCCTCTTGCCGGAGTAATTCATGCTGCCGGAGTATTTGAAGATAGGCTGATCAAAGATCACAAATGGGAGTTATTTGAGAAAGTATTTGCCGCCAAAGTCAGTGGCTCATGGAATCTGCATGTGCTGACACGGGAATTGCCGCTGGATTTTTTTGTGATATTCTCATCCTCTACCTGCCTGATCAGTTCTGCGGGAATGGGAAATTATGTTGCGGCAAACAGCTTTGCAGATGCGCTGGCAAATTATCGGCAGCAGATCGGACTGCCTGCATTGAGCATCAACTGGGGACCCTGGGCTGGTATCGGAATGGCTGAATCTGTGGGAAATCTGCGCCAATCCCAGTGGTCTGCTCAGGGATTGGAAACGCTGCCGCCGGATGACGCATTTCACGCATTGGAATATCTGATGCTTCGGAAAGAAGCGGCTCAGGCAGGCGTGATGGCGGTGAATTGGCAGAAATTCGTAGAGCAGTATTCGGGGGATTATCCCAAATTTTTTGAAAATTTTGCTCAAATCAGCGAACATGTTTTGCAGGAAAAAACATCGGATTTTTCCAAACAGATCAATTGCATTGCATCGGAGGCTCGCAGGGATTTTTTGAAAACTCATGTCCGAAACCTTGCGGCTGCGGTCATGGGATTCGAATCTCCCGATGCGGTGAAACCGGATCAGGGCTTTTTCCAAATGGGCATGGATTCCTTGACATCGGTGGAATTGAGAAGCCGTCTTCAGAAAACATTGAATTGTACTTTGCCTGCGACTGTGATTTTCAAATATCCCACACTGGAAATGCTCACGGAGTATCTGGCAACTGAAATATTGAAACTGAATCCGCCGAAGCAAACGCTGTCTGAAAAACAGGAAAATATCAGTCTCACAGACAGTCTTTGGGATGAAGTGAGCCGGATTTCCGAGGAAGAAATTGACGCGTCGGTTGCCGAAGAATTGGCTGAACTCGAAGCATTGCTGGGGAAAGGTTGATATGAGTGAATTGTCTCAATCTCAGCGGATATTGCTCGCCCTGAAAGAAGCAAAGCTGAAAATCGAATCTTATGAGCGGGCAAAATCCGAGCCGATTGCGATTATCGGCATGGGTTGTCGGTTTCCCGGAGGTGCAGATACGCCTGAAAAATATTGGGAATTTTTACGCAACGGGCAGAGCGGCATCCGGGAAATCCCCAAAGATCGCTGGGATATGGAAAAACTGTATGATCCGAATCCTGATGCGCCCGGCAAAATCTATATCCGTCATGGCGGATTTCTGGACAATACGGACCAGTTCGATCCCGCGTTTTTCCGAATCTCTCCCAGAGAAGCGGAAAGTCTGGACCCTCAGCAGAGATTGCTCTTGGAAGTTTCTTATGAGGCATTGTGTCATGCCGGAATTGATCCCGGACAACTTATCGGCTCCCAGACCGGCGTATTTGTCGGCGTGGGGCAGAGTGATTACAGCCGGTTTCAACTCAATTGCGGCGATCTGAGCCGAATCAATGCTTACGACGGCACGGGAAATCTGTTTTGCTTTGTGTCAGGGCGGCTGTCATATACGTTGGGTTTGAACGGACCCAATCTGACATTGGACACTGCCTGTTCATCTTCGCTGGTTGCCATTCATTTGGCATGTCAGAGTCTTCGCAGCCGAGAATGCGATATGGCATTAACCGGCGGCGTGCATCTGGTGTTTTCACCGGAAATCACGGTCTTTTTATGCAGAACCCATGTTTTATCGCCCGATGGTCTGTGTCGCACCTTTGACAGCAGCGCGAACGGATTCGGAAGAGGCGAAGGCTGCGGCATGATTGTGCTGAAACGATTGTCCGATGCCATATCTCACAATGACAATATTCTGGCAGTAATTCGGGGTTCTGCCATCAATCATGACGGTGCAAGCAGCGGACTGACGGTTCCGAATGAACTCGCACAGGAAGACCTGATTCGCAGAGCCTTGAGCAATGCCAAAGCAGAGCCGTCTCAGATCGGCTATATCGAAGCGCATGGCACAGGCACATCATTGGGCGATCCCATCGAACTGGGTGCGCTGGCGTCAGTATTCAAAGAACATCCAATAGTTATCGGTTCTGTCAAAACCAATTTCGGGCATCTGGAGGCTGCGGCTGGTGTTGCAGGATTGATGAAAACCGTGCTGATGTTGCAGCATCGCGAAATTCCGCCGCATCTGCATTTCAACGAACCCACCCCGCGTTTTGACTGGAATCGCTATCCGTACCAAGTTCCGACAAAAATAATTTCATGGGAATCTTCCCGAATGGCGGGCGTGAGTTCTTTCGGCATGAGCGGAACCAATGCACACATTATTTTGGAAGAATCGCCGATAGCGGATTCGCTGCAACGGGTGCAAACCCAAATGCCTGACTATCAGAGAGAGCGGTATTGGGTCAACACACCCCAGTCCCTCTCAAGAGGGGATATCACGAGTGGAGAAAACATTCATCCGTTGCTGGGCAAGCGGCTGAGCCTGCCGTTTTCTCAGGAAATCCGATTTGATAGCCGATTGCGTTCCGATTCCCCGAAATTTATGGACGATCATCGCATTTTCGGACAGGTGATTTCTCCGGCAGCATCGCATGTATCAACCGTGCTGTCTGCGGTAAAAGCCGCATTCGGAAAGGAAAGCTGCGTGTTGGAGGAGATATTTTTCTCCCGCGCGCTGGTGCTTCCCGAATCTTCATTCCGAAAAGTTCAGTTGATTGTAACGCCTCAGAACTCTGAAATATTTTCATTCCGTCTGATCAGTTGCGGAGAAGAAGATGATGAAACTTTGGAAAATTCGTGGATACTGCATGTCAGTGGGAAACTGCGCGTATTCCCCCTAAGCTCGACATCCAACACCTCCTGTTTCTCGCTTCTCACTTCTCACTCGGAAAAAGGTTCGGCATTTTACGCAAATCTTGACAACGCCGGATACCGATTAGGCACTGCGTTTCAGTGGGGAAAAGAATTTTGGCAGTCGGAGTCCGAGGCATTATGCAAAATCGGAAAGCCCCACTTACCGGATAGCGCAGATGATTATCAGCTTTATCCGGGGCTTCTGGATACCTGCTTTCAATTGTTGAGCAGTTTTTGGGCAATCAAAGCATCGGATTTGAACGGCAGCAATGATCTGTATGTGCCGTTTTCCATATCCGAATTGAAATTTTACCAACGCCCTGATCCGAATGCCACATTATGGTGTCATGCCCAGCGTGCATCAGACAGGCAGAATGCGGGGCATCTGCGCCTGTTTGATGACAATGGCAATGTTTTTGCAGAAGTTTCGGGCTTCGAATTTCGAACCGCCAATCGGCAAGCCTTGTTTCAAAGTGATGATAGCGAATGGAAGAACTGGCTGTATCAGCGCAGTTGGATACCGAAACCGTTACCATCGGAATATTCTGAAACGCCGAAAAACTGGCTGATTTTTGCCGACAATCGCGGCGTAGGGAGAGAATTGGCAAGGCAACTCCGGGCATCAGGGCATGACGCAACACTGGTGTTTCAAGATGATTCTTCGGATATTCGGCAATTGCTTGAGCAGCGTGCATGGCATGGCATTGTGCATTTGTGGCATCTCAATCTTGACGAATCAAGATCATATCAGCCGCTTTTCAGTGCGTTATATCTGATTCAGGCATTGGCAAGATCAGCAATCAAGTTGAAACTGTGGATCGTTACGCAGGGCGTATATGCCGAAATGCCTGAAAATTCTTTTTCCTGTTTTCAAGCTCCGATATGGGGATTGACAAGAACGCTTGCGCTTGAGCATCCGGGCATTTCGTGTGTGTGCGCGGATTTGCCGGTGTCAGATGAAAACAATGTCCGACATCTGCTGCAAGAAATTCTGACTCCTGACGGGGAAGATCAGATCACTTGGCGCAACGGCATTCGTCATGCTGCCCGTTTGGAGAAATTCAAGCCAAAATCCACTTTGCACTTTGCACTTTGCACTTTGCATTGCAGTTACCTGATTACTGGCGGACTCGGCGCATTGGGAATCAGAACTGCCCGATGGCTGACCGATCAAGGCGCGCGATATCTGGTGCTGACAGGTCGCCGCGCGCCATCGGATCAGGCAAAACAGCAGATTGCCGACATAGAACAAGTCGGTACAAAAGTACTGATTCTTCAGGCAGATATTTCGGATAAAAGCGACGCGGAGATGGTATTTCGGAAGATTCATGCGGAAATGCCCGAATTACTTGGAATTATTCATGCTGCCGGAGTGATTGACGATGCCGTATTGCTCAGGCAGGATGAAGCTCGTTTCAAAACCGTGATGAAGCCCAAGATTGACGGGACTTGGAATCTGCATCTGTTGACTCGGAACATGAAGCTTGACTTTTTCGTGTGCTTTTCCTCCATTGCCTCTGTGCTGGGATCGCCGGGGCAGGGAAATTATGCGGCAGCCAATGCGTTTATGGATGCCTTGATGCGATATCGCAGAGCTTCGGGGCTTGCCGGAACCAGTATTCAGTGGGGCGCATGGTCTGAAACCGGCATGGCTGCGGAGTTGAATGAGCAGCATCAGCGCAGATTGATGGAACAAGGAATGGGCGTGATTGCGCCGAATCAGGGCATGGCAGTTCTGGGACAGATGCTTTGTGAAAATATTGCGGAAGTTTCGGTAATTCCGGCGGATTGGACGAAATATTTGAAACATTTCCCCCAAATGCCGTTGCTATCCGAATTTGCTGTCAAAGAAAGCCCGCCATCATCAGCTATTTTTGCCAGACAATTGGAAACGCTGCCGACAGAGAAACGAGCCGCGTCCATATCGGAATTTGTCCGCAATCAGGTGGCAACGGTATTGAAACTGAAATCTGCCGATAAAATCAAAGCCCGTGAACGTTTGTTTGATGCAGGTATGGATTCTCTGATGGCAGTGGAATTGAGAAATCGCTTGTCGGCAGAATTGGAAAAACCTCTTCCTGCCACACTGGTCTTCGATTATCCGACCATTGAGGCATTGAGCGATTACTTGTGCAGAGAAGTTCTGATGATTGAATCCGAACAATCTGAAATCATACAAGATTCTGAAAATATAACTGATGTGGATATGGATAGTTTGCTCAACAATATTGCTCAAAAATCAGACAGTGATTTGCTGAAAGAATTGAGAGGTCAGGCAGGATGAGACGCATTTCGGAAATGTCGCCGCTTAAGCTTGCAGTGGCGGCTCGCCAGTTGATGCCTCAGTTGGAGGTGTTGAGAGCCGAACCCATCGCGATTATCGGCATGGGCTGTCGCTTTCCCGGCGGCGCGGATACTCCGGCATTGTATTGGGATTTGCTGAAAAACGGCACAGATGCCATTCGTGAAATTCCCAAAGATCGCTGGGATATGGACGCATATTACGATCCTGATCCTGACAAACCCGGCAAAATTTATGTTCGTCATGGCGGATATTTGAATCACGCGGATATGTTTGACGCCAAATTTTTCGGAATTTCCCGGCGAGAAGCAGAAAGTCTCGATCCGCAGCAGAGATTGCTCTTGGAAGTGGCTTGGGAAGCATTGGAACATGCGCATCATCCGCCGGACAGCCTGTTCAGAAAGCCGGTGGGCGTATTTGTGGGAATCAGCACTTTTGATTATGCGTCTGTTCGCATGGCATTGCAGGCGCCGGAACGCATTGACGCGTATTATGTGAGCGGAACCGTGCTGAGTGTTGCCGCAGGGAGATTGTCGTATATTCTGGGAGTTACGGGACCCAGCATGTCGGTGGATACCGCGTGTTCATCATCACTGGTGGCAACTCATTTAGCCTGCCAAAGTTTACGCAATCGGGAATGCAGCATGGCTCTCGCGGGCGGAGTGGGCTTGATTCTTGCACCTGAACCGAGCATCAATTTTTGCAAAGCACGAATGCTTGCGCCTGACGGACGCTGCAAAACCTTCGACGCCTCGGCAGACGGATATGCACGCGGAGAAGGCTGCGGCGTGATTGTCCTGAAGCGGCTGGCGGACGCGATTGCAGATAACGATTCCGTGCTTGCCATTATTCGAGGATCCGCTGTGAATCAGGACGGACCCAGCGGCGGTCTGACCGTGCCGAGCGGACCCTCTCAGGAAGAAGTGGTTCGGCAGGCATTGTTCGGCGCTGGTATTGAGCCGGATTGGGTAAGTTATATCGAAGCGCACGGAACCGGAACATCCTTGGGAGATCCGATTGAAGTCCGCTCGTTGGGAAACGTATTCTGCAAATCGCCCCGAAAATCGCGGCTCGTTATCGGCTCAGTCAAGACCAATTTCGGGCATCTGGAAGCTGCTGCGGGTGTTGCCGGGATTATCAAAGTGGCGCTGTCCTTGCAGCATAAGCAGATTCCGCCGCACCTGCATTTCAGAACGCCGAATCCGCACATTGATTGGGATAAATTCGATATCGAAGTTCCGACAAGGCTCGGAGAATGGAAAGCGATTGACAATCGCCGGATTGCCGGAGTCAGTTCTTTCGGATTTTCGGGAACCAATGCTCATGTGGTTTTGGAAGAATCCGAATTTCTGAAAGCCGAATCTTCGGAGCTGCCGAAAACTCAGTTTCAGCGGGAACGATATTGGATAGATACCTCTGCAAAATCCGAACCCGCAAAGATGAAACTGCCCGGACGCCGGATTCGGATTCCGTTTTCTGAGGATATTCGCTTTGAAGCGCAATTCGGAAAAGGCAGTCCCGAATATCTTGAGGATCATCGCCTTTTCGGCACAATTGTCGTTGCCGGTGCGTCTCATATTTCGATGATTCTGAATGCCGCTAAAGCATCATTCGGCTCGGATGCCTGCATTATCGAAGATTTGCTTTTGCAAGAGCCTGTGATTCTTGCAGATGATGAGATACGAACCCTTCATCTGGCACTTACGCCGCAAGGTGAGAATTATTCGTTTCAATTGTTCAGCGCACCCGGCGGACAAGACGATTGGCGTATCCATCTGACCGGAAAGATTCGCAGATCATCAGAACAATCTGCAATAACAGAAGCACAGCCATCAGGAGAAGATGAAGATGCTTCGATGCTGTATGCGGATATTCGGGAAATGGGTCATCATTTGGGAGATTCCTTTGTCCGAATCGAAAAAATTCTGAGTAAAGAAACTGAGGCATTTTGTCAGATTGCATCGCCTGAGATTCGGAATTTATCGGATTATCAACTGCATCATGGCATCATAGATTCCTGTTTTCAATTTTTCTGCATTCGGGGACCCGCGATAGTTTTCGAGAGCAAAACAGCAGACGATGTGATTTATATTCCGTTTTCCGCGGAAGCAATCCGATTTTATGTCTCACCGGATAAGAGCCGAAAATTGTGGTGTCATATCCGATTCCATGCTCAGGACATAGCTGACAGCCTCAAAGGCGACATTTCTCTGTCTGATGACACGGGGAATATGATTTTTGAAATCAAAGGCTTTACCGCAAGACCGTTGAATCGTGAGGCACTGATTCGCGGGTTGAGAAATCGGGAATCAGATAAGCTTTTATACGAAGTGGCATGGCAGATCAGAGAAAGACAAGCGAGTCGAATCGAGCGCGATATGCCTGCAAATTTTCTGATTTTGGCAGATCAAAGCGATCTTGGCAGAAAATTGTCCAAGATACTTGAAGCTCAAGATCATCAATGTACGCTGACGCTTTCAGAATCCCCTGTTGAGAGAGGCGTGTCCGACATTGTTTATCTGAAAAGCCTTGATGATGGTGAAGACATCTGCGAGCCAGTATTGCGCCTGCTCGGAAATATTTTTGCAGGTAATCTGCCGGAGATGCCGAGATTATGGCTGGTTACGCAGGGCGCGCAGCCGGTGGGAAATTCGGAAATTCATCCCTTTCAGGCAATGCTGTGGGGATTGGCAAAGGTGATTGCACTCGAACATCCTGATATGCCTTGCATCTGTTTGGATATTGATTCTGAAGATTCAGCACAATTGCTGGCTGAGGAAATTCTGAATTGGGACGGCGAAACTCAGATCGCATGGCGCAATGGCATCCGATATGTGCCGAGATTGACGTCATTCAAAGAACATCTATTGATCGGCAGAGATCAAATCAGCTTTGATGGCAGTTATCTGATTACCGGCGGAACCGGCGCTTTGGGGCTTCGCATTGCCCGGTGGCTTTCGGAAAAAGGCGCAACAGAGATTGTTCTGACAAGCCGCAGATTGCCTTCTCCTGAAGCAAAAGCTGCGATTGCGGACATCGAAACACGCGGAACTCGGATAACGGTGATTCAGGCAGATGTTTCCGACAAAGAAGATAGCGCCTGCTTGCTTCAGACCATTCGGACATCTCTGCCGCCGTTGAAAGGCATTATTCATCTGGCAGGAGTTATCGAAGATGCGGCATTGCTGAGTCTGACGCAGGATATGGATAAATTCCGAAGAGTTCTGGCTCCCAAAGTGCAGGGCGTGTGGAATCTGCATACACTGACATCTGATATGCCATTGGATTTCTTCGTATGTTTTTCATCGGTTGCATCGCTGATCGGTTCGGCAGGTCAGGGAAACTATGCGTCAGCCAATGCGTTTATGGATGCCTTGGCGTATCATCGCCGATCTGTGGGGCTTGCGGCACTCAGCGTCAATTGGGGCGCATGGGCTGACATCGGAATGGCTGCCAATTTGGGAGAGCGGGAACAGGCACGATTGCAGGAACAGGGTGTGGGAAGCATTTCGCCGGAAGCGGCATTGAACATCTTGGAAAAATTGCTGCATCAGAATGCCACTCAGGCGGCTGTTCTGCCGATAGACTGGTCGAAATATCTGTCGTATCATTATGGTGCGAATATACCGTTGTTTTTTTCAGCATTGCAGCCGAAATCCGAGCCGAAAGTTCCCACAATTCTTTCTCAGATTATCCGGCAATTGGAAGATGCTTCAAGCGATGATCGCCGGACTTTATTGGAAAAATATGTGCAGCAGCAGGCAGCAATCATTCTGAAAGCATCATCGGCAGACGAAATCGAACTGAATCAGGGATTGTTCGATATGGGCTTTGATTCGCTGATGGCAGTGGAATTGAAAAACCGGCTCGAGGCTGATCTGGGAAAGCCGCTTCGCTCAACGCTGGTTTTCAATTATCCGAATATTGCGGCAATTGCGGATTATCTGATGACAGAGGTGTTGAAATACACATCTTCCCCACCAGATATTTCGCAGGAGATGGATTTGACGGCAGATTCGGAAAGTATTCCCGAAGGCGATATGGGGAATATGCTGGAGAAAAAACTTGCTGAAATAGAAAAGTTTTTGGGATAAACTTCTGAACACTTTTCGATATTTGGAGAAACAGATAATCATGTCAAATAGTTCCTGTATCCGGTCTGCGGATTGCCGATTGAGAATCAGGCGAATTCCTCAGGAAGGAAACTCGAATCCTGTTGCGGTATTTTTGCATGAAGGACTGGGCTGCATTGAGATGTGGCGGGATTTTCCCGAAAAACTCTGCCAAGCCACCGGTATTTCCGGGCTGATTTACGAGCGCAAAGGCTACGGAGGCTCGGATAAATTCAAGGGGCGATGGCACAAGGATTATCTGGAACATGAAGCCCGGTATCTGCCGGAAATTCTGGATGCATGTGGCATTGACAGTGCCATTCTGATCGGACACAGCGATGGTGGCTCGATAGCGCTGATTGCGGCAGCATTGTATCCCGAAAGAATTTCTGCGATCATCACCGAAGCCGCGCATATTTTTGTGGAAGACATCACCCTGTCCGGTATTCGGGAAACCGTTGCCGCGTTCAAAACCACGAATCTGAAGGAAAAACTTGCCCGGTATCATCAGGATAACACCGAAACCCTGTTTTACCGATGGGCAGATACATGGCTTGCGCCGGATTTCCGGGACTGGAATATCGAGAAGTTTCTGCCGAAAATCCGATGTCCTGCGCTGATACTTCAGGGAAAAGAGGACGAATACGCTACGATTGCTCAGGTACAAGGCATTGTCGGACAAGTATCGGGGTGTGTTGAAAGTGAGTTGATTCCGGGCTGCCGCCATTTGCCTCATCATCAGGCACAACAGGCAGTTTTGCACCGGATGACCACTTTCATAAAAAAACAGTTGAAATCCGGGTTCGGACAGTGATAAAAACTATCCGGCGAGAGTGAGAGACCCACAAATCTGAGGAGGATAGGATGCACAAATACGAATGCCCATGCGGTTATGTCTATGATCCTAAAGAAGGCGATCCTGCAAACGGTATTGAAGCCGGAACCAGATTCAAAGATTTACCCGATGACTGGGTATGCCCCAAATGCGGCGCGGAAAAAGAATTTTTTGAAAAAATAGATGAATAAACATTCCGAAGCCCCTGTTTTTTACATGATCAGGGGCTTTTTTATTTATGCTTACTGCCAAACTGCTGACTATCGAAGGAATCGTTCAGGGCGTAGGGTTTCGTCCTTTTGTCTATGGACTTGCCAAACGATTTGATATCAAAGGGGAAATTGCCAATACTTCTTCAGGCGTATTGCTTCGCATCGAGGCAGAGGAAGATCGCATTGACGCGTTCTGCACTGCCTTAAGCAAAACTCCTCCTCCGCTTGCCCAAATCACACGGATTTCGATATTGTCTGAAACACTCAGAAATTATAGCGATTTTTCCATTGTCAGAAGTCAGAGTCATGCGGACAGATCCGCTTTGATTTCGCCGGATGTAGCAATATGCGAAGATTGCCTTCGGGAGATGAATGATCCGAAAGATCGGCGATATCACTATCCGTTTATCAACTGCACCAACTGCGGACCCCGGTACACCATTATTTCGGATATTCCCTATGATCGCACGAATACATCTATGAAAGAGTTCAGGATGTGTCCGCAGTGTCAGGCGGAATATGACAATCCCGAAAACCGGCGATTCCATGCCCAGCCCAATGCATGCGCGGATTGCGGACCTCATGTAAAATTGTATGATACCCGGAAAAATGAAATCTCAGGCGGCAATCCGATTGAAACCACTGCAAAATTGCTGAAAGACGGTTATATTATTGCCATCAAAGGACTCGGCGGCTTTCATCTGGCGGTGGATGCTCAAAACGATGCCGCAGTGATCCACCTCAGACAGAGAAAATTCCGGGAAGAAAAACCCTTTGCGCTGATGTGTGAGAGTCTGAATCATATCAAACTTTTCGCCCATATCCGCCCCGAAGAAGAAACTCTCTTATGCTCGCCTCAGCGTCCTATTGTATTGCTCGAAAAGAAAGAACCCAATCCGATTTCGCCCTCCGCAGCCCCGAACAATCGGTATTTTGGCGTCATGCTGCCATACACGCCCCTGCATTATCTCCTGCTTCATCACTTTGCACGTTACACGTTGCACGTTGCACTTGTTATGACCAGTGCGAATTCGAGCGATGAGCCGATTGTGATCGGAAATGAAGAAGCATTCGAAAGACTTGGCAATATTGCGGATTATCTGCTGATTCACAATCGGGATATTTATCTTCGCAGTGATGATTCGATTGTTCGGATAGCAGACGATCAGCCCCGACTGATCCGCCGATCCAGAGGCTATGTGCCTGTGCCGATATTTCTGAATAAAAAAGTTCCGCAGATTCTTGCCTGCGGCGCGGAACTCAAAAACACGATATGCTTAACCAAAGAAAATCGGTCATTTATAAGCCAGCATATCGGCGACTTGGAAAATCCGATGGCATACTCCTTTTTCAGGCAAACCATCGGACATCTTGAAACGATTCTGAATATTCAGCCCCAAATCATTGCTCACGATCTTCACCCGGATTATTTCAGCACGGTCTATGCTTCGGAACAGAGCGATATTCCGAAAATCGCGGTTCAGCATCATCATGCCCACATTGCCTCCTGCATGGCAGAACACGGACTTGACGGACAGGTGATCGGAATTGCCTGCGACGGAACCGGCTTGGGTACGGACGGCAATCTGTGGGGCTGTGAAATTCTGATTGCGGATTACAAAAGCTTTCACAGAGCCGCACATCTGAATTATATTCCCATGCCCGGTTCGGCTGCGGCAATCCGGGAACCCTGGCGCATGGCAATAGCCTATCTTTATGACGCGTTCGGAGAAGAACTATGGCGTCTCGATCTGCCGATGCTCGGACAATGCGATGAACAAAAGATTAAAATTGTCGTTCAGATGATTCAAAAGAAAGTCAATTGTCCGATGTCTTCAGGATTGGGACGGTTTTTCGATGCGGTGGCTGCAATTGCGGGAATCCGAAGCCATGTCTGTTTCGAAGGACAGGCAGCTATGGAACTTGAAATGATCAGCACGCCGACAGAATCGCATTATGATTTCTCACTTCTCACTTCTCATTTCCCATTTCTCATCCAGACAGCGCCGATCCTTCGCAGTATCGTCAGCGATATTCGGCATGGTATTTCACTATCGGATATCGGCTCAAAATTTCATACTATGTTGATTCATATATTTGTATATATATGTGAAATTGTTAGAAAAGAAAGTGGTTTAAATCGCGTTGTATTGAGCGGCGGTTCATTTCAGAATGTTCTGCTGTTGAGCGGGCTTCACAAAGCGCTTGAAAAAAAAGATTTTCAGGTATTTTCCCATCGGCTTGTCCCGACAAATGACGGCGGGATTTCATTGGGACAGGCGCTGATTGCAGCATCGGCGCTCAGATTATAACTCTAAAATACAGAGACATATTCTCCACTTCGAATATATCTCTGTATTGTCATTTCAATCTCAGACCACGTTGCCGAGCAGGAATTTTTCAATACTGTCTTTCAGTTGTCCGTCAGGAATGGCATGGAGATGTTTCAGACATCGCGAACAGAGGAACAGAAAAGAATCGGTTTTGTGAATGTCGCTGTATGCGACCTTTTCGCCGCAATGGCTGCATGTATTGATCATAAAGCGGACTCCCACGCCGTAACAGGCACAGGATTCTTCTTCTTTATGAATTTTTCTGCACCACATGACCTCCGCGCGATAGCCGTCAATTGCTTCGAGTCCGTGCATTTCAGGAGAGTAGTTGTCCAGTTTTATACAGATATCCGCACCCGGTTGAAGCGCGTCAGCCGCCTCAAAATACATTCCGCCTTCACAGGTGTTGTACATTTCGGCTTCGAAGAGAGCATCGCTCTTTCCGTATTCCGAATAGGTGATACGGGCTTGACATGTCTGCCTTGAAAAAGCTCTTTTGGGGATCGTACTCATACTGCACCTCCCTTGTTTGCAGTTATAAAGCCACAATAAAATCCCATGATGTTGTGTACAAAAAAAAAATTCCGATGTCAAGGAATAAGTAAAAACGATTGACATTTTTTTCGAAATCGTGTCTGCTATGGTCAGAAAATTCTCTCTGACAGCAGAGAGAAGAAGCCAGGAAAATTGTTTTTTCGAATGCAGGGAGGCTTTAAAATAATGGTTAGAATCAGACACAATTCTATCGGTGTCAGGATCGGTTTGGGATTCGGAATCATCATTGCGATTATGGTATCGGTCGGGATATTTTCAGTCAGCGAAATGGCAAGGATACAGCATGATGTTCTGCAACTGACAAAGGAATATCTGCCTGAATTGTCTGTTGCCGACAGGCTTGAAAGAAATTTTTTCTTCATCATGTACAGCATGAGAAGTTACGAAATGACCGGCGAGAAACAATTTTATGACGATGCCATGAAATATTTCGAAGAAGTCAGAAAAAATCTGAGCGAGGCGCAGCAGCTTTCGGATAAATATGAAAAACTTGCAGGGCTTAAAGAAAAGGCGGGCAGAATTTCGGATATGCTGAAAGAATACGAAGTCCTTCTGTCAAAAACATTCGAAGCTGCCAGTGTTATTGTCAGTGCAAGAGCGCTGTTCGATAAAGAAGCGGCTTCGTACATGAACAATGCGGATCATCTTCTCGATATTCAGATACAGAGTATGGCAGGCGAAATCGCTTCTGGCTCGGACCGGCAGATTTTATCCGAGCGGTTAAAAAAAATAGAGCTTGTTCAGCAGATTATCGATACCGGAGATGCTGTCCGCATTGCGAATTTCAAATTTCAGGCACTCCGAAATCCTTCGATTGCAGCAGAGGGTATAAAACAGTTCGATAAAATATTCAGAAATCTGGAAAATATTCGAGTGCTTATCAAAAAACAGGAAAATATGGATCAGATCAGGCAGATTGATATTTCCGGGCGTGAATATCAGAAAACAATGGAAAATGTCCTGCTTCGCTGGCAGCGGCTTGAGAATGTCAGCATAGCGAGGGTAAAAATCGCTTCCGATATTCGTCAAATGGCAAAAGAGACTTCGGACTCGGGAATGAAGCGCGTGGATGTCGTAGCAGCTGAAACCTTGTCGGCGCTATCCCAAATTTCCCGAAATCTGTTTATTGCGATGATATTATCAGTGATTATTGCGATGGGAATCGGATTTCTGATAACAGTCCGTATCAGAAATACGGTGAATAAAATTGCGGACTTTATCCAAAAATTCGGAAATGGTGATCTGCGTTCCGAAGCAGCGATTGACAGCAATGACGAAATCGGGCAGATGGCAGGCGATTTGAACGCTTCGGTCAGAAATCTGAGAAGCATCATGAAAGAACTGTCCGATACTACGCAGATACTGTCGAGTTCATCCGAAGAACTGTCTTCCGTATCCGAAGAAATGGCATCCGGTGCCGAAGAGATGACTGCACAGGCGATGACTGTCGCGGGAGCTTCCGAACAGATTGCTTCTGGCGTCAGAACCGTTGCCGCAGCCACAGAGCAGTCCGGTGCTTCGCTCGCCAATATTGCAGCCATGACCGAAGAAATGTCTGCCGCATTTGTTCACGTAGCGGAGTCCGGCAGAAAAACATCGGAAAATATCCGGGAAATGGTAAAAGCCAGCGAAGACATATCTTCTCAGATATCTGCGATTGCATCGGCAGCCGAAGAGATGACCGTATCTCTCAACGAAGTTGCCAAAAATACCGCTCAGGCAAACCGGATTTCCCAAAATGCAAATCAACGCGCTCAGGATGTGAATGCCCGCATGAACGCTTTGTCGGCAGCTTCCAAGAAAATCGGAAAAATTATCAGTCTTATCAAAGATATTGCCGATCAGACCAATATGCTGGCGTTGAATGCCACAATCGAAGCTGCCAGTGCCGGAGCGGCAGGCAGAGGATTTGCGGTGGTTGCCGGAGAAATTAAAGAACTTGCCAAGCAGTCTGCCGAAGCCACCGATGAAATTTCGGTGCAGATCGAAGAGATTCAAAGCTTTACATCGGATGCAGTACATGCTATCGAAGATATCGGCAAAGTGATTCATCAGATTGCCGCGATCAATGAGATGATCGCGTCTTCTTCGGAAGAACAGAATGCCACATCTGCCGAAATTTCAAAATCAGTCGCGGTTACAGCGATGGCTGCGAAATCGGTGTCGGAAAAATCGTCAGAATCTTCGGCATTGGCCGATGATATTGCGCGAGCAATGAAGGAAAGCTCGATAACCGCTTCAGAAGTCGCTGCCAGAATTGAGGAACTGCTCAAGGGTGTCGAAGATGTGGCTCGTTCTGCCGATGAAGCTGCCAAGGGGGTCAATGATATTTCCAAAAATATTCAGGGCATCAGCACCGCATCCAAAAATACGGCAATCGGCGCGTCTCAGACTCGCGAATCTTCCAAAGAACTCGCCAAGATGGCGGCATCTCTGAGCCAGCTTGTGAATCGCTTCAGAGTGTGAAAATATAAAGTGCAAATGAGAAGTGAGACAGATGGTGTGAACGACAATCTGAAAGTACTGGTTGTGGATGATATGGTAACTCAGCGGCATATTCTGAGCAAAGCAATGTCCGATGTTCAGGGAATCGAACTGATCGGAACAGCGCCCAACGGCAAAATCGCTTTGACGAAAATGGACGGTTTGGAGACCCTGATTCAGATCAAGTCGAAATAAGTACACATTCATAAATTTTTTCATGCAATGTAGGGGCAATCCCCTGTGATTGCCCTGTGATCGCGGATAAGCACGGGAGCTTATCCCTGCATCGTATTATGTCAGAAAATATACGGATGGGTACTTATCAAGCTGGATGATTCAGAACACAACTGAAACCTGCAAATTCCACTTATTTCCGAACTCCTTCGACAAAAAAAGTCATCTTGAGCAGTTCAGGGTCTGTCATCACCTTTCCTTCAGATACGATCAGATTTCCTTTCTCATCTTTGATGGGTCCTGTGAACACATAAAATTTTCCGCTGATAATTTCTGCCTTTTTCTTTTCCACCAGCGATTTCGCATCTGCCGGAACTTTGTCGCTTAACGGCGCAAGTCCGACCAGTTCTTTATTCATGCCCCACCAGATATCTTCGGATTTCCAAGTTCCCTTATGCACTTTTTCGGCAACATCTTTATACACCACTCCCCAGTTCCAGATTGGCGAAGTCAGATACGCATTCGGCGCAAACCGCTTCATGTCCGAATTATAGCCGATGGCATATTTGCCGCGTTCTTCCGCCACTTTCAGAGTTTCCGGCGAATCCTGCTGCATCGAAAGAACATCAGCGCCTTCATCAGCAAGTGCTTCGGCAGATTTGCGTTCCACAGCTTCGTCATACCATGAATTTGTCCATTTCACCCGCACCTCTGCTTTGGGATTGACGCTGCGCGCTCCGAGAACAAACGCATTGATTCCCCGAACCACTTCGGGAATATGCGGAAATGGCGCTGTATAGCCGATGATATTCGATTTTGTCAGACTGCCCGCAATAATTCCTGACAGATATTTCGGGTCATGGATACGCCCGAAATATGTGCCGAGATTTTCGCTTCTCTCACCCCCGGAACAGTGCATGAAAATCACATTCTTAAACTCTTTTGCCGCTTCAACAGTGGGCTTCAGATGCTCAATACTCGTTGTGAAAATCAGGTTATAGCCTTTTGACGCGAAACGTCTGATTGCCGCAATCGTATCTTCCTCTTTTTCAACAGAATCAACATAAGTGGTCTCTTTGACAAAAGGCAGTTTTGCCATTTCTTTCCGTCCTCTGTCATGTTCGAATGTCCATCCGTGATCTCCGATCGGTCCCACATAAACAAACGCGGCTCTGATCTCTTTGACAGGCTTGCGAAGAAGCGATACCTCAGTTTTCTGAGAATCTTTTTTATCACTGACAGAAACCGGCTTCAGGTATTTGGCAGATACCCATCCTTCCTGTCCGTTTTTCCGGAGGACCTTGTACCAGTTCAGTTTTTCCGTTTCATTGTATGATTCGCCGATTTTGGTCAGAGGTTCTCCTTTGCGAACCACACCCATAAATCCGCTTTTTAAAGACGCCTCTTTCCGAAAATTCAGAGAACCCGCACCGACCACATAAGTTTCTGCACTGTAACCACTTGCCGCGACAAAAAAAAGCAGCAGGAACACACCGAAAACTTTTTTCAATCTCATCATCTCTTCCTTTCATTTTTTTGAGGGTTTATTTTCACGAATCAGACGAAAACCCAGATTGGGCTTTTCAGTGTCCGGCATCGCCTGATCCCGCAAGCTGTTGCTTACACGCTCCTCAAAATCTTTGTAACTGCCTCCCCGCATAACACGGTCGGAATCCCGCGAACCTTTGACAGCTTCATCGTTCACCCATTCCCAGACATTACCCGCCATATCGTATAAACCGAAGTTGTTCGGAGTCAGACCTCCCACAGAAATAACACCCTGCTTATTACACTCTCTGACATTGGCGTATTTACAGGCATCTTCGGGTTTATCTCCCCATAAATATTTTGTTGTTGTTCCTGCACGGGCAGCATATTCCCATTCCGCTTCAGCGGGCAGCCGGAATTTTTCGCCCTTGTCAGACAGCCACTTTGCAAATTCCTCCGCATCATTCCATGTAACGTCAATCACAGGATGCTTATCTTTATCAGAGGAATAGGGTTTGTTTCTTTTCTCATAATGATCCGGGCGGAATTTCATAAATTGAGCATTTGTAACTTCGTATTTTCCCATATAAAAATCATCAATACGAACCTTATTGCCACCCATTTCGAAATCTCCGCCTTTGACAAACACAAATTCCATCTTGGTTTTGGGTTCGGTATAATCGCTCCGGCTTATGTCAGAGGATTCCTGTTTCACAGCATCAGGCGTTTTACTGACTGTTTGTTTGGTATGATCCTCCGGCTTATCGGTTTTTTCCGCTTTGGCATTATATTTTGATTTATCCGCTAGTTTTAAAAGTTTTTCCTTAAAAGAAGCAGATATTTTCACTTTTACAATACCTTGGAGTGTACATCGGTAACTCTTTGTTTCTATAACTTCTTTTTCGGAAGTCTTTGCTTCAAAATTTGACTCTGACCGAATGTCTTGTTCTGTCATACCGAGTTCTTTTAAAAATTTTTCTTCCAAAAAACCATCTTGTTTCAAAGAATCAAAAACACGATTAAGAGCTATTTTTTCCAATTTTGCTATAGCATTTTTTTGAGCATCATCTCTGCATGGGTTAATTTTATCAGGATCTTTCGACTCTTCCGCAGTTTTGCACTGTTTATCCATTGGCTCGCCAACCGCTGCCATATCTTTCACTGTTACTGTTTTCTCAAATTTTATCAAACTTTCTATTTTATTTTCAGTGCCTTGTATATAAACAGGTGCTGAAAAAATAACAAGAAATTCGATAAAAAAGAAGATTGTGATTCCCAAAACAGACTTCACTCTTATCATCACTTCATCCTCCTGACATTACTGACATTTTTCCCATTCATCAGGTCTGACAACTCGCTGTTCTATCTCTGGGAGACAATTTATCTCCAAAATATTCTCATTTTTCTCAACTGCTTCACATTTTCCTGACTTTGTTCGCTCCACATTTTGAGGATCAATGCCGCTGGGTTTTTCTATCCCTTTCTTTAACTGTATGCAATCGCCTTTTCGGATATCAGTATGGGGTTGAGAAATAAATATCTTCCCGGCAAAAAATATAATTGCCAAGATCAAAACCACTCCCGCCGAAGATAACAATAGAAACTTCCAAGCCAGAGGTTTCTTTTCCGGGTACAGATGATAATCATTTTTCAATTCAAGGTCTTCAAGCGTCTGAAAATGATACGCAATCCAATACCGGAATATATCAATCTGAAAGCGTACTCTCTTGTCATCCTGACGATTTGTCAGATATTTATCTTTGATGGCAGAGATTGCCTCGTTATACTCTCTTTCTCCCATCGGAAATCCGAGTTTTCGGGCGGTACCGATAACCTTTTCCGGTTTTGTATAAGCATCGGTGTCCCGTATCGTATGTGCCAATGCTGTAAGCGTCATTTTTGCCTGATCCGGAAGCGCTCTCCATGTTTCCTGAATATGCCCTGCAGGATTTCTGACAATAAACTCGACCACATCGTCCAGATCAGATGCTTTGGCATAATTCCGTTGTATTTTCAGATTGATATGACTTACCAGCGATTGGCATATATACTGCACAAAAAAAGAATATCCGCCGGAAAGACGATAGATTCTCTGCACCGCATCATCCGAATATTCCAACAATCCTTCCACCGGCTTACGGATAAGGTCTTTGGCAGCATTTTCGGACAGCAGATTGATATCCAGAATTTGGGCATTATGTGAAAAAATAGGACTCAAGTGGTTTCCGAACTCCCGGGAGCCGGTCATGATCGAATAAACCATCTCATCTCTCACATCGTTAAACCATCGGAATGCTGCTTCGGCATTGATTTTCCCCGACTTCAGAGGCTCTTCAAGAGATTCATATTCATCCCACAACAATATCATCACTTTAGGTGATATTATTTTCAGACATGCCTTGATCAGCCTGACCAGTCTGACAGTCCATGAACCGCTGCCATTTATGAAACTGTCGCGGAGTTCATGAAAAGTATTCACCGCCAGAATCGCATTGCCGATCAGAAAAGGGATATCTTCGTCTTTTTCTATCTGGGATGTCATCTGATGAAAATCACAGAACACAGCTTCCCCGACTTCTCTGATTTCCGAGATATGTCCGGCTTCGATCTGTTTGAGAATCGAGGTCTTGCCCGAGCGTCTTCCGCCTTTGAGCAGAATTACCTTTGTTCCTTTCCGACCCGCAATCTGATCTTTGATGCGTCTGAATTCGTCCTGCCGACCGAAAAACAGTTCTTTGGACTTGATCGGGTTGCCCACGATATAAGGGTTTTCGATTTTGCGAAAAGAACTTTTATCTGTGTCTGAAATATTCATACATCACCATTTCTCCGAAATTGACAGAAAATCAGCTACTTTCATAATTTTTATCCCGGCATACTCTTTAAGCTGTAACAGGTGGCGATCACCGGAAACGATATAATCCGCTTTTCCCGAAACAGCGCATTCTATGAATTTGTCATCATCCGGGTCATCAGGTACTGCCCGAATCTGACCTGATATGCGAACAAACTTCGTAAATGTGGAAAAATCTGCCAGAATTTGTCTGATTTCATCCTCCTCAAGCCCGAACTTTCCGTGCAGCTTTTCAGCTATTTCTTCTTCAATATCCGCCGAAGTGAGAATGTTTACCTTATTATCTCGTCCCCAATCCAATATTTTTCGAGGCTTTCCTCCCCAAAAAATAGCTGAGATATAGACATTCGTGTCAACTACAACTCTCATCATCAAAGATATCACATCCCTTCATGAAGAAAATTATCAAGCTCTTCTTCGTTCATTGGCGGTATTTTATGTTTGTCTCGTAAGCTCTCGGTATAACGATAAAAATTATCTTTATACTCATTTTCCATGATAACCGTTTTTATCAGGAAGAGTTTTTTATCAAATTCAAGCTGGCGAACCAACTCCACGATTTGGTCATAGCTAACATCTATCTCTTTTAACTTCGGCATTGTTGCACCTCCTAAGATAGCTTGTATGATATTTTTTCTTTGATTTCAAGACTCAATAGTTCGGACAATTTTCATGCTGCGATAGATCCGA
>CAZMDM010000147.1:0-1676 GCA_964564775.1 uncultured Desulfonema sp.
GACCACCGAGATCTACAAAGGGTGGTTCGTCGGCAGCGTCACATGGTTATAAGAGACAGATTGGCACTGGCGGATGAGCGCACGGACGTTTCCTTGCCGGGACGTCCGGTCACTGTGGGAAAGCTGCATCCGCTGACACAAATTATGAACGAGGTCTGCGATATTTTCCTCCGTCTCGGATTCGATATTGCCGAAGGTCCTGAAGTCGAAAGCGATTATTACAATTTCGAAGCGCTCAACACGCCCAAAGATCATCCCGCGCGAGATATGCAGGATACTTTCTATGTGTCTGATAATATTGTGCTGAGAACCCAGACTTCTTCCATGCAGATCCGATTTATGGAAGCGCATAAGCCACCGGTGAAGGTTATCGCGCCGGGCAAGGTCTATCGCTGCGATTCGGATATTACCCATACGCCCATGTTTCATCAGGTAGAAGGGCTGCTCGTGGATGAAAATATTTCTTTCGGGGATCTAAAAGGAATGCTGACCACCTTTGTGCATCAGATCTTCGATGATCAGACCAAGCTCAGATTCCGCCCCAGCTTTTTCCCGTTCACAGAGCCGAGCGCGGAAGTGGATATTCTGTGCGTGATCTGTCGGGGAAAAGGATGCCGCGTATGCAAACAGACCGGATGGCTCGAAATTCTCGGCTCCGGCATGGTTCATCCGGCAGTATTCGAAAATGTCGGCTATGATACCAATCGCTATACTGGATTTGCATTCGGCATGGGCGTGGAAAGGATTGCCATGCTCAAATACGGCATTGACGACATCCGAAAATTTTTTGAAAATGATTTCAGATTCCTGAGGCAGTTCTGATATGAAAGTAAGTCTGAGTTGGCTGAATACATATACGCCTGTAAGCATGAGCGCGTCCGAACTCGCGGAGGCGCTGACCATGGCAGGCTTGGAAGTCGAGGCATTGTGGGATCGCTTCGGCTATCTGAATACCGTGAAAGTTGGCAGAATTATCGAAGTCCTGCCTCATCCCAACGCGGATAAGCTGAAGTTGTGCAAGGTGGATATCGGAGATCGTCAGTTGTCGGTGGTCTGCGGCGCGCCGAATGCGGCTCAGGGAATGATCGTGGCAGCAGCACTTCCCGGAACCGAATTTCCCAACGGGGTTGTGCTGGGCAAAAGCGTGATTCGCGGACAGGCTTCGGAGGCAATGCTGTGCAGCGAAAAAGAATTGGCACTGGGAGCAGAGCATGATCGCGGCATTATGAGTCTCGATCCGAATTTGAAGCTCGGCGAATCGCTCAATAAAGCGTTGAATATTTCCGATATGGTCATGGAAATCGGGTTGACGCCGAATCGCCCAGATTGCTTAAGCATTATCGGTGTTGCCAGAGAAGTCGCGGTGATTCAGAAGACATCGTTAAACTATCCTGAGATCAGGCTGCCGAAATCCGAAGGCAATATTCGCGATCTGACTTCGGTGAAACTCGAGTCGCCGGATCATTGTCCCCGATATGCCGCACAGTTGGTCTTTGATGTTACGGTGGAATCATCTCCGTGCTGGCTTAAGGATCGGCTGATGTCTGTTGCCTTGAAACCCATCAAGACTACTGTGGATATACACAATCTGGTGATGATGCCGCTGGGGAAGACGTTCCATCAGGCTGATGTCGAGCTGGTCACTGCTACACATCGTTGTGTTCCCACGCTCACCC
>CAZMDM010000148.1:0-19823 GCA_964564775.1 uncultured Desulfonema sp.
GGTCTTCGATTTCCACGCCCGCAGATTCGATTCCCATCAATCCGAAAGAAATAATAATGGACGCGAACACGCCGTACCATCCCGCTATCGAAACCAGCACCAGAGGCAGTGTCAGAAGATAGACAAACAGAAGCTGGCTGATATGTGCCGCATGGCAGAAAGGAATCGGCGTATTCAGAATGCGCTCACAAACTCCCTGATTATTCACCATATCCGATACCATTGCCTCCATGACAACGACCTGATTGATGGGCAAGCCTTTGTTTTTCTGTTCGTGTATCCAATTGCTGAGAAAAAATGTAATTGCAACAGGAACATTGCCTGCGGTTGACAGATATGCCATTTCTGCGGGGGATAAATATTCGGACAATTCCTCTTCGGAATACGCTTCTCTGAGACGGTTTTTCAGTGCAACCACATAAGCGGAAAGCAGATTTGCCAGTTTTTCTCCTGCAGTGGTATAGGCGGATCCCAATCTTGCCATATTACGGGACGTATTCACAATCGATCCCCATGCTTTCCGACCTTCCCAGTATCGGTCGTAGGAAGAATTGTTGCGGAATACCAGCAGAAGACCGAATGCCAAGCCCAGAAGATTATGTCCCAGCGGTTCGATTTTGGGAATTTTTCCGACAAACAGAGTATATCCCTGCACCATCAGACACCAATAGACAATAAAGGTCAGTTTGGGTAAAATTGCTTTCCAAATTGTTCCTTTGTAAGAAAAAATAATTCTCACCCAGTTCTTGGTATCGTACTTTATCATAGTCCATTTCACTCCCTGAATGAATATTCCTGCATCAGATTTCTGATAATCTTGCCATCTGTTTCCGAAATTCCGAGCAGCTCGCACCCCACGCTGTAAAAATTGGGGTTGACATCCCGCTTGCACCAACTGGTTTTCACATCAAACGCAACTTCCTGTCTGCCTTCCATTTCTTCTGGCAGAGACATTTTTAATGCCATTCGGATATCGGATTCTATCGGAATTTCGGTAATCATATTGATACCGTGAACCGTAATATCTCCCAGATGCCCGACCAGTTCATGGGTGTTCCGGTCATAAATTTTGAGATAATATAGCAGATGTTTCCGCTTCAGTTTTCTTCTTTCGGACATGACACGCTCCTCAAAAGCAATCTTAAAGAGTAATTATATCCTGCATTTCAGAGAAATGCAATGTTACAACTGCGATTGATCCGACAGATGATTAGGGAGGTTTGATATCACAAGAAAATTCATACGGCTACCATTTTTCTTTTTTTCCGCCGTCATAGGCTTTTGCCAGACGCTTTTCACGCAGCATTTTGCCAAGGTCTTTATGATCGCAGAACACGGTTGCCAAAATTCTGCCGTATTTGTCACCGGTGCTGACATTGTAAAGATGAACAGTGCCTGCATTTGTAAGCGCTTCTTCCGCAAATACTTTGGCTTGTTCCGCTTTCTTTTTGACCGGAGTGCGGCGATCATCCATTTCCGCTGTATCAATTCCCCGTATGCGAATCGCAACCGGCTTTTTATCAATAGGATCATGACCTTTGATATGAGCGAAAAAGGTGTCCCCGTCATGCACCCGGTCAATTTTTTTCACAACCGTATGCCAGATACATTTGGGGTCGGGTTCGGGCAGAGGGTCTCTGCGTTCCCGAAATAATCGCCACAGAATATAAAGGATAACAAGAACTGCAACTGCGCCGATAATAGGATAGCGATGAACCAGATCAACAGAATCACTGAGATACTTCATTATTTCATTCCGCTATAATGTTATAAAATACAAAAAGGGATTACGCCATACAGACGTAACCCCTATATATCTCGTGGCGGGAGCGACGAGACTCGAACTCGCGACCTCCGGCGTGACAGGCCGGCGTTCTAACCAACTGAACTACACCCCCGCATCAGGTGTTTCGGACTTTGCTTATGGTAGGCGGAACAGGGATCGAACCTGTGACCCTCGGCTTGTAAGGCCGATGCTCTCCCAGCTGAGCTACCCGCCCCTGCTGCCTTTGATTCAAGCCAGAAGCTTTCAGCCTCAAAACGAAATCTTTTTAACAAATGCTGAAACAGATGTCAAGTAATTTTTTTTATGTTTCAAAAGATCGGATAGGAGAATTGCTATTTCAGAAGAATTTTATTGAAAAATTGACGATTATCCGTTAAAGCTTTCGGAAAATGACAAAAACGGATATTTATGAAAGATTTTATCAAAACCATGAAAGCATTATCTGATCCGAACCGGGTCAGGATCATCAAGATGCTTCAGTATCGCAGCCTGTGCGTGTGCGAAATTCAGGCATCATTGGAAATTGCCCAGCCTACGGTATCGAACCATCTGAAAATTCTCGAAGAAGCCGGATTTGTTGATTATAAAAGAGAAGGACAGTGGGTCAACTATCATCTTTCCGGCACCAATCCCTACTCTGCCGCGATGCTGGAAAAACTCAGAGACTGGCTTGAAAATGATGCAAAAATATCGAAAATCATCCGTGAACTGCCGCATTTAAACCGTGAAATCATCTGCAAACGATGAAATCGGAGACAATTATCGTATCGAGCGATATGAATCCGTCCGTCATATTTCAAAATTCATCGGGAGGACTGATGTGAATCAAGGCATTAAAATAGCAATTCCGATCCTTTTCGGAATCGCCCTCGTACTCTACGGCATAGCGCTTCAACTTCTGTTCTTCACAGGCAAAACAAGCTATGCCCATATTGCGTTCAATGAAAGGGTGTTCTGGGGACGACATCCGAGAACCTATATCACGCATTATACCTTCACTTTGCCTGACAAATCTCTAATGACTGGCGAAGGATATTTATCAGTCAGAAGCGGCGAACCCAGAGGAATGATAAAGATTAGATATTTTTCATTTTATCCATCCTTCAACGCTCTCAGCGGACCTGGACTGATCGTATATTCCCTGTTTTTCATTTCTGCCGGACTGCTGATTCTCATTCCCGCGTTCAGACAGATGGGAAGATATCGGGAAGATGCTCGCTACGAAAAAGACAGCGCGTCTTCGGGCGGATTTCTGGCAGCAGTTGTGTTCATATCCTTTGCAGCAGCAATATGGCTGTTTTTCGACAGCAATACGGAACTGATCATCTCCGATGATTCGAAGCTTGGCAATCTGCCTTCCAATATTGCCAATGACGGCAGAGCCTTGTTCAAAGATGGCTATATCTATTATACCCATTGGGCAGATAAACAGAAAATTTACAAAGTGAGTGAAAACGGAGGAATGATCCGAAAAATCAATGATGATCCGTCGAGCTATCTGAATATTAAAGATGATTTCATCTATTATTCCAATTTTTCGGACAATAGCTGCATTTACAGAATCAGAACAGACGGAACCCGGAAATCTAGGATATATAAGTGGCGTGCGAAAAATATTATTTTATCCGGCAATTGGCTGTTTTTTATCAATGAAAATGATTATTCACGGCTGTATCGCACGGATATCGAAGGCGGGAGTGAGTTGAAATTAAATAATGACCAGACCGGCAAAGCAACTATGCACGGAGAATGGATATATTATACCAACAGCACGGATGATGGCTGCCTGTATAAAATAAAGAATAACGGCGATATGAGAGAGAAACTCACGGATTTTCCGGTAACGGATATTTTCAATGAGGGCAGCTATATATTCTTTGTCAGAAAAGCCGATAAAAAACTCTGTTCCTATCACACTGACAGCAGAGATATTGTTGAAATCACGGACTTCGGTGTGTCTTTTTTCAATAAAATCGGAGATATGATTTATTACCGAAATCCAGATAACGGTTTTTTATACCGTTACAGCATGAATAGCCGCGAAAACGACCTGCTTCAGAAAACAGACGCATGGTTTATCAATGTGGTCAACGACAACATTCTGTTTATCGATTGCTGGGAATCCGGCAAAACATTTCTCTGGGATACGGCAGGCAGACAAAGCCGGGTGCTGGAATAAATCCTTATATTCCACCTCTCACCAGCCGCACATCATTGCAAATCCGAATCCCGATACGTTCACATTTATCTTATCAATGATTTTCAGGATTATCCGATGGCATGATTTTTGAATATAAATTCTTATCCAAAGAATTATGGAGAAAGGAGGCTCATCTTATGGAAACATTGAAAATGATCGTGGTTATCAGTTTGAAACTGCTCGGAATGACATTCGTATTTTTGGCGACTGTCTATTCGCCGGATACCGCAGTAACCTATTTCAAGGCAACGGCAGTGACAGTTCTTCCTTTCTTTATAAATTTTTTTTCGGAGATTGCCAAAAATATTGAGGGAACGCTTCGATGTAGCGGAGCTGTCAATCTGGCTGTTTCGTTCGCAGTCACGCTTACCCTGCTGATCGGGCTGATCTCTTTGGCAGGGAAAAGAATCAGAGGTCATATATAGCCAGCGATGGTTATTTCAGAGCTAAATACGGATGATTTTCAGCCAGACCGACAGGGTTACTGCCGACAAAACTGTCGTGGCAGAAATCGCAGCAACCGCAAATTCGGAATCTCCGTTCATTTCTTTTGCCATGACGTAGCTGATTGTGGCAGTAGGAGATGCCAGCAGAATCAGCCCCGGAAGATACGAGCGTGGGCTGATGTCAAACAATCGGTAAAGCAGAAATCCGATGATCGGCATCACAATCAGCTTCAGCATGGTCGAACTCAGAATTTTCACTATCCCGTGTTTTACCGAATCAAATGATAATGATGCTCCGATCAGCAGCAATGCCATCGGGAGGGCAAAATCACTTAAGATATTCAAAGTCCTCCCGATAATGATCGGTACAGCGATATGCGTTACAGAAAAGACTATCCCCGCTGCTGCTGCCACAATCACCGGGTTTGCCAACACATTGAGAAAAATTCCGCTTTTATGATCCGAATTTTTTTCGGCATTCAGATTCAGTGCGATCACTGCAAGGAAATTTTGTAAGATCATCACAAATCCCCCCAGAATACCGGTCTGAATCAGTCCCTGTTCCCCCAGAAAATAATATGCCACCGCGAGTCCGATATACCCGAGATTGCCATGAAACGAGCATTGCATGAAGGTTCCCGAACTGTGTTTTTCAATCCGGGCTGCTCTGACAATTGCCCAACTGATAAAAAACATAATGGTCTGTGACAGGAGGGTAATAAACAATACCCCGAAATGGAAATGATCCGTAAAAGAGGCTTTGGCAACCGAGCGGAAAATCATGGCAGGGATTGCCCAGTAGAATACCAGACGGTTGGCGGGTTCCAGAAAACTCTGCGGGATAAAGCCGACGCGGCGGGCAATATGTCCCATCAGAATTACCATAAAAATCGGAATGATCGTAGTGATAATATCCATATATCTTTTCAAGCGTATCCGCATATGATATAGTGCTTTTCGAGCGGTATGTTTTTCATATTTATTCGGTATGCGATTAAAAATTTACGATATGCGGTTATCGGAAAGAATGATGAAAATACTCTTTGAAAGATGCAGAATATGGTAGGCACGATTGGGTTTGAACCAACGACTTCTACCGTGTCAGGGTAGCGCTCTCCCGCTGAGCTACGTGCCTGTGATTTGAATGCGTTTCTTATAACACTCGGATATATTTTTGTCAAGAATAATTAAGGCAGTTGTTATGCGGATTCGTAAATCTGTATCATTCAAAGTAATCGTTATCATACTGAGCAGCGTCATTATTTCCATGACGGTTTCGGGAGGATTATGGTATTATTTTGAAAAACAGGATTCGATTCGGAAAATCAACTCCGAAATAGAAACAGCAATCAACCGTCTGTCAAATACCCTGTCTTCGTCGGTATGGAATCTTGACGAAGATGAAATCCGAAAAGTTATCGGTCTGGAGATGAGCAGTCGGGATATTACTGCAATTGTAATGACATCCGGTATCGGCGCAAAAAAACTGAAGATCGGAAAAATCAGGCTGGCTGATGATCGGATAGCCGAATATAGCCCGAATGCTCTGAGTGCTTCCGATCTTGATAAAAGTTTTATCATACTTCGCCGTCAGATTCTTTACAAAGACATCGTTGTCGGAAGAGTGGAACTATATGCCACAGACGCATCTATGAAGCGATATCTGAATACTGTAATTATCCGCTTTCTGCTTCAGATCGTGTTAAGCTCTCTGCTGGTGGGTGTCCTCCTGTTTATCAGCATCAGAAAACTGATTCTCAAACCTCTGATGATGCTTGAAAAAGGTGCTGATTATCTGCGCGAGCAGAATTTTTGGGTTACGCTCGAAGTCAGCTCCGAAGATGAAATCGGGAAGCTGACTCAGGCTTTTAATGAAATGAGCGCGCGGATCCGAAAAGATTTCGAAGATATTCGTCAAAGCGAAAAAAAATTCAGCGGACTTCTGGAGCGTCTGAATGAAGCAGTATATCGCATGTCTGTACCGGATGGAAAATATGAATATTGCAGTCCTGCGGCATTGAAAGTTTTCGGATACAGTGCGGATGAATTTCTGAATACGCCGATGCTGATAAAACATATCGTTCATCCTGAGTTTTATGATTATTTCGTATGCAAATGCAATGAGATGATGCAGGGAAATGTCAGTCCGGTATGCGAATATAAAATCATCGATCCAAATGGTCGGGAAAGATGGATATTTCAGACCAATACCGGCGTATTCGATGATAAGGGCAATATCATTGCGCTGGAAAGCTGCTGTTCCGATATTACGGATCGGAAAAATGCGGAGCAAGCCAGATATGAACTCGAAGAACGCCTGAAACGCTCTGAAAAAATGGAATCTCTGGGACTGCTGGCAGGAGGCGTGGCACATGATCTGAATAACGTACTGTCGGGGATTGTGAGTTATCCCGATGTGCTGCTGATGCGACTGCCGCATGACAGCCCCCTAAGAAAACCAATTATGATGATACAGCAGTCGGGACTCAGAGCAGCAGCCATTGTTCAGGATCTGCTGACGCTTGCACGAAGATGTTCGGCAAATCACCATAGCCTGAACCTCAATGATATGATAAAGGAATATCTCGATACGCCGGAACATCAGAGCTTGGTACAGACCTATCCTGATGTGCGGATCGAGACTTCTCTTGCCCCAGATCTGCTGAATATCAAAGGTTCTCCGGTACATTTGCGAAAAACGATTATGAACCTTGTTTATAATGCGGCAGAAGCGCAGCCGGGAGGCGGGAAAATTCTGATTTCCACAAGAAACGAATACTTGGAAAAACCCGTCAGAGGCTATGAGGATATCCGAGAAGGAGAGTTTGCCGTATTCCGCGTAGAAGATCAGGGAGTCGGAATCGCGCCTCATGATCTGAAACGGATTTTCGAGCCGTTTTATACCCGGAAAATTATGGGCAGAAGCGGCACGGGCTTGGGTATGGCAGTGGTATGGGGAACGGTGCAGGATCATCAGGGATATATCGATGTGCAGAGCCGGGAAGGGTGCGGAACTGTTTTTGAATTGTTTTTTCCGATCAGCCGTGAGAAGATTTCAGTCGAAAAACAGAATATTTCAACCGATATGTACAGAGGAAACGGTGAGCATATTCTGATTGTGGATGATATTGAGGAACAACGGGAAATAGCCGGGAAAATGATAGAAATGCTGGGATATTCGGTTAAAACCGTTCCAAGCGGGGAAGAAGCGGTCGAGTATCTTCGGAATCATACGGCAGACCTACTGATTCTGGACATGATTATGGAGTCGGGCATGGATGGGCTGAATACTTACCGGAAGATTCTGGAAATCAATCCTCTGCAAAAGGCAATTATTACCAGCGGATTTTCCGAGACCCGGAGAGTTCGTGAGGCACAGAGGCTCGGCGCGGGAAAATATGTCCGAAAACCTTATACCCTGGAATTGCTAGGAATGGCGGTGAAAGAGGAATTGAAAAAATGAGAAGTGAGAAATTAAGAAATGAGCTTTGAATATTTTGTGGGAACGCGATATCTCGGCGCGGTACGGAAAGAAGCATTTATTTCGCTGATTACGTTTTTATCGGTCGCGGGAGTTGCGGTCGGTGTCATGGTGCTGATTGCGGTGATTGCGGTCATGTCCGGTGCTGAAATCGATCTGCGCTCCAGGATTTTGGGAATCACCTCTCATATCATTGTGATCCGTCAGGGCGGCGGCTTTTCGGATTACCGGAATGTCATCAAAAATATTGAAAAACAGAACGGGGTTGATGCGGCAATGCCGTATATCTATACTCAGGGAATGCTGCGTTCTGCCAAAAGCATGTCTCCGGCAGTTATCAGAGGTATTGACAGTGAAAAAGCCGAAAAAATCATCCGATGTCTGAGCCCGGATAGTTTGAAAAAAATGTCCGTGCCTTCCGATATTCCGGGAATTATGCTGGGAGACGAGCTTGCAAAAATTCTGAACCTAAAACCGGGCGATATCGTATCTCTGATTACCGAAAACGCAGGTTCTTCAAGCCTGAATCAGATGCCGCAGATGAACCGCTTTAAGGTGATCGGATTATTTCATTCCGGCATTTACGATTATGACAAAAGCCTTTCGTATATTCATATCCGGGATGCCCAGAAAATCCTGAAAGTCAGCGATGTGGTATCCGGCATCGATGTACGCGTCAAAGACCGATATATGGATCATAGCGGAGAAATTGCGGATAAAATTATCAGCGAACTCGGAACGCCGTATTGGGCATCAGATTGGAAAAAGATGAACCGAAACATCTTCATATCGCTGAAGCTTCAGAAAGCCGTGATGTTCATTATTCTGATACTGATTATTCTGGTGGCAGCATTCAATATCGCAGGTGCGTTGATGATGACCGTCATGGAAAAAACAAAAGATATCGGCATATTGAAAGCAATGGGCGCAAGCAATCGGCATATCCGCAAAATTTTTGTGTTCAAAGGCATGATGATCGGGATTTTAGGAACCATGCTTGGAATTTTCGGCGGTGTCGGAATATGTGAGATTCTCAAACGTTATAAAATCGTTGATCTTCCGCCGGGCGTATATTTTTTCGACAGGCTGCCGGTCAGCCTCCGATTGACAGACCTGATCGTGATTGCGGTATCCGCGATATGTTTATGCTTTCTGGCAACCATCTATCCCGCGTCCCGTGCATCGAAGCTTGATCCGGTAAAAGCAATTCGGTATTGAGGCGAATTATGCCAAAGAAGCGATTGTTGAATCAGGCATTGCAGCAAAAAATTTCTCTCGAACAGATTCGGCAGAGTCTGGAACAATGGGAGCGGCAGAATCTGTCCTGCTTTGCGACTTACAGCAGTGAGGGAATCCGCCGACATCCCGAACCTTATTCTGGCTATCGTCAGATATTTTCTTCAGATGCGGATAGAATTTTAAATTCAAGGGCTTATACCCGATATATCGATAAAACTCAGGTATTTTCCTTTGTCAATAACGACCATATCACCCATCGGGTACTGCACGTTCAGTTGGTGTCAAAGATTGCCAGAACTATATCGCGCTTTTTAAGGCTGAACGAAGACCTGACCGAAGCCATTGCACTGGGACACGATATCGGGCATACCCCGTTCGGACATAACGGCGAGGTCTTTTTATCCGAAATCTGTCAGGAGCATCATATTGGCTATTTCTGCCATAATATTCAAAGTGTTCAGTTTTTGGACAAAGTGGAGCGCAAAGGAAAAGGTCTGAATCTCTGCCTTCAGACTCTGGACGGGATTCTCTGCCATGACGGAGAGATTCATAATCAAACCCTGAGTCCCTGCCGCGGAAAAACCTTTGAGACGCTCGGACAGGAGATTGTGGATAAGAAAAACAATCCCAAAGTATGGTTATATCCCATGACATCGGAAGGATGTGTGGTAAGATTTGCAGATACGATAAGTTATATCGGCAGAGATATTGAAGACGCGATCCGACTGAACCTGATTCAGCGTTCCGATATTCCCAAAGACTGCGTTTCGCAACTGGGAGATACCAACGGAACGATTGTCTATACTCTGGCTACCGATATTATTCAGAACAGTTTCGGACAGGATTATATCGCGTTCAGTCCCGAAATCTCGGAAACTTTGAAAAAGCTTAAACAATTCAACTATGAGCGTATTTATTTTCATCCGACAGTGAGGCGTTATTCGGATAAGGTAAGAACGCTGTTCAGAAGGCTCTTCGATCAGTATCTGGAAGATATCCGCAGAGAGAATTATGATTCCGCAATTTTTTCAGGCTTTCTGAAAGATATGTCTCAGGAATATATCTCAGAGCATAAAGCAGAAGAAATCGTCAGAGATTTTATTGCCGGTATGACCGATCATTATTTCCTGCGCCAATGTCCCAAAGATGAGCAATATTTTTTATAAATAACAATAATATTGCATATTCTCAATTTTTTGAAAAAATACTGATTCTCGCGGGCATATCGCATTCCCGTATGGCTTTTCTGAAGACTTTTTGTTCATGGCTAACCACATCGGGATAATATCGTGAAGAAATGCGCTTTAAAAACACTTCTCCGCTGTCCGTATGAAAATAAATCCGCCTGGATTCATGCCCGTTGGTATCCTGATTGAGAATCCGAATGGTTTCATTGCGTAGAAATTCTGTTACAAATTCGACATTTTTACGCCCCACGCCGTTCTCGTATGAAATTGAAGGAAGCAGGTGAGCGCCTCCGAAAATTTTTGCGACAAATTGCTTTTTGTCCGCGCCGAGTTTCATCATTTTGTTGATCAGAAGCTCCATCGCATGAATGCCGTATCGTGCGGGCGCATCGAATGCGTTCATGTCCGCACGTCCGGGGAGCAGAATATGATTCATTCCGCCGATCTGATTGACCGCATCGAACAGACATACTGCCACGCATGATCCCACCAGAGTATGAATAATCGCAGGCGTTTTGCTGACATATAATTCACCGACATGAATAGATATTTTCTTTTTCACACAGAACACGCCCTCAGAACTGCTCCGGCAATTGTTTCCAGAGGAAGTACTTTATCCACAGCCCCGCGTTTGATCGCCTCGTGAGGCATTCCGAAAACCACGCAACTGGCTTCATCCTGAGCAATATTGTAAGCTCCGGCATCTTTCATTTCCTTCATTCCTCTGGCTCCGTCATCTCCCATGCCGGTCATAATCACACCGACTGCATTTGCACCCGCATACCGGGCAGCAGAGCGGAACAGCACATCCACCGACGGGCGATGGCGGCAGACCAGAGGACCTTCTTTGACTTCCACATAATATTTCGCGCCGCTGCGTTTGAGCAGAATATGCTTGTTTCCGGGTCCGATCAGGGCTCTTCCGCGAAGAACACTGTCTCCGTCTGCTGCTTCTTTGACCTCGATTCGGCATAAATCATTGAGTCTTTTGGAAAATGCAGTGGTAAAATGTTCCGGCATGTGCTGGACGATCACAATACCCGGGCAATCCAGAGGCATGGCTTCCAGAAATATTCTCAATGCCTCTGTTCCTCCGGTGGAGGCTCCGACCGCAACGATTTTATCAGTTGTTTTGGGCAAGGCTTTTCCGTCTGGCGGAGAAAGGATGACGTCTGCGGTCAGCTTTTTTTCCACTTCTCTGTGAATCATAGAAGATACTTTTCTGATTCGCGCTTTGGCAGCAGCTTTGACCGCGTCACAGAGCATGATTCGGGATTCGGTCAGAAATTGCTTGACCCCGAGTCTGGGTTTCTGAATAATATCAACCGCACCGTATTCCAACGCTTTCAGTGTGGTTTCGCAGCCTTTTTCGGTCAGAGCGGAGCAGATGACTACCGGGATAGGATGCTGGCTCATGATTTTCTGGAGAAAGGTGATGCCGTCCATACGAGGCATTTCCACATCAAGGGTGATCACATCCGGCATATCTTTGCCCATTTTCCGGGCAGCAATAAAGGGATCAGCCGCCGTAGCAATGACTTCGATTTCCGAATCCGACGACAGAATTTCACGCATGGTCTGGCGCACCACTGCGGAATCATCCACAACCATTACTCTGATTTTTTTTATTGTCTGTTTCAATTCATATCCTCACAGCGCGGAGATCGGAGCATTCTACAAAATACGATTCATAAAATGTCTTCAGATAGCAGAATGCGTTCCGTATCCGGAATCAGTATAAATTTTTCTTCCTTTTTCCCGATGCCTCTGAGCAGTTCGGAGCTGATCCTCATCCCCACTTTGGGAGGCAGAAAAATATTTTCAGATTCAATATCAATAACTTCCGATACAGCGTCCGCCAATATCCCCACCAGAACTTTTTCCGACTGCATTTTGATTTCGATAATGACAATGCAGGTATCATCTGTGAGTTCGGACACAGGCAAATTCAGCATCAGACACAGATTGACCACAGGTACGATATGTCCGCGCAGATTGATGACTCCGCGTAAAAATTCGGGCATTCGGGGAACACGGGTGATCCGGGTATAACTGAGTATTTCAAGGACATTACCGATATCAAAGGCAAACAGATCGTTGTTCAGACGAAATGTAAGGTATTGGCTCATATTTCCTCCGCATATCTTATCAGATATAAAACAATTGACCGTATAATTCAATAGTTTTCGGAAAATCCAGTGATTCAGGAAAATCGGAGCGGTGATGATTGAACTCTTGAAATCAGGCTGTATTCGGAGTATATATCAGACAAGAAACTACAAGGAAAAGTGTCTGATATGAAAAGTTTTATCAATACTCAGAGACCGCCGGTATTCTGTCCGGGCTGTTCCCATGAACGCATCACTTATGCGGTGGACAAAGCCTTTCAGAATATGGGCTTAAATGGAAATCAGATCGTTATTGTCAGCGATATCGGCTGTTCCGGCTTGTTCGATACGTTCTTCAACACCCATGCTCTGCACGGACTGCACGGACGCGCACTGACGTATGCGGTCGGATTGAAGCTGGCTCGCCCGGAACTGAACGTGGTTGTTACGATGGGAGACGGCGGATTGGGCATCGGCGGCGCGCATCTGCTGAGTGCCTGTCGCAGAAACCTAAACATCACTCTGCTGATTCTGAATAATTTCAATTTCGGAATGACCGGCGGGCAGTTTTCCGCGACAAGCCCGCAGGATGCAAAGATCGGGTCGGGATTTCTGAACAGACTGGAACAGCCGATGGATGTCTGTTCGGTTGCGGCAAGCGCGGGAGCAGGCTATGTGCGGCGATGTTCGGGATATGCCGGAAATCTGCCCGAAGAAATCGCAGATGCCATCAGCTTTGACGGATTTTCCATTCTGGATATCTGGGGAATCTGTACCGGACGATATACCAAAAGCAACAAAATGACACCTCAGATGATCGAAGAAAAACTTGCCGGACTCGAAGCGTATTCCGGTGTTGTCGAAAAAAATTTTCGCAAAGAATACGGAACCCATTATCGGGAGCTTGCTTCGGAAATGAAAAAGGCTGCCGCGCCGGCACATATCGGGGCAACATTCGTAGCGCCGGATCACCATCGTCATGGCATCGTGATTTTGGGCAATGCGGGACAAAGAGTGATTACTGCCGGAGAGTTGCTGTGTCTGGCAGGCATGAGCGCGGGCTTGAATGTCAGCCAGAAAAATGAATATAATATCACGGTATTGCGAGGACATTCGATCAGCGAGGTGATTCTTTCACCGGATAAGATTGCATACACCGGCATCGAATCGCCGTCAATCGTGCTGGCAATCAGTCAGGAAGGGATTGATCGCGGAAAAGCCGTGTTTTCCCGGTTGGATGACAGCGCCATCGTGATTTCAGCAGAAGGGACGACAATTCCCGATACCCGGGCAACGGTTCATGTTGCGGATTTCAAGGCAGTCGGCATCAGATCGCAGGATTTTGCTTTGGCATCGCTCGGAGTGCTTGCAAGATTGAAAAAAGGAATTTCATCCGAAATGCTCGAAGCTGCTCTGAGCATGAAATTCAACGGAACGGTTCTTGAAACCGCGCTCAAAATTGTTCGGCAACGGTTCTGAAATCCGCATTCATGCTTTCTCCGCTCTTTCCGCTTTGAATTTCCGCCATTTATCCAAACGCTGTTTGATCGTCTTTTCATATCCTCTCTCTGTGGGAAAATAAAAAGTTTCGTTTTTCAACTCATCTGGCAGATAACTTTGAGCCACATACGCGTCTTTGTAATCATGGGCATATTTGTAATCTTTGCCGTAGCCCAAATCTTTCATCAGTTTGGTCGGTGCGTTGCGGATATGAAGCGGCACTGGAAGCGAGCCGGTTTTTTGAATACATTCTTTTAGTTTTCCATAAGATACATAAATGCTGTTGCTTTTGGGCGCGGTTGCCAGATACACTGCTGCCTGAGCCAGAGACAGTTCGCCTTCGGGGCTTCCCAGAAAATGATAGGACTGCATCGCGTTCAATGCCACGCCTAACGCGTACGGGTCTGCATTTCCTATATCTTCGGAAGCAAAGCGGATCATCCGTCTGGCAACATAAAGCGGGTCTTCGCCGGAAGAAAGCATTCGGATCAGCCAATACAAAGCAGCATCCGGGTCGCTGCCGCGTAAGCTTTTGTGAAACGCGGAAATCAGATTGTAATGTTCTTCACCGGCACGATCATAGCGATACGCATGTTTCTGCAATGCCTCTTCCACATCTTCAAGCCGAATCAGGTCAAGATGTTTGGATTGAGCGAAATTCGCAGCAATTTCGAGATTATTCAAGGCAACTCTCGCATCACCGTCCGCGAGCCGGATCAGATGCGACATGGCGGTGTCTTCTATGGACAGTTTCATGCTGCCCAAGCCGTTTTCACTATCATTCAGGGCAGTTTCGATAATCTTTCCGATATCTTCGGGAGACAGCGCATTCAGCACCATCACCCGGCATCGGGAAAGTAGCGGAGAAATGACCTCGAATGATGGATTTTCCGTAGTCGCACCGATCAGGGTAATCAGTCCGCTTTCGACATGATGTAAAAACGCGTCCTGCTGTGCTTTGTTAAAGCGGTGAATTTCATCTACAAACAAAACGGTTTTTCTCTGATACAGCCGCAGGTATTCTTTGGCATCTTCGATCACTGCCCGGATATCTTTGACGCCTGCCAACACTGCTGAAAAATGGATAAAATGAGAACGGGTCTGCTCCGCGATGATTCGTGCCAAAGTAGTTTTGCCGCAGCCCGGAGGTCCCCACAGGATCATCGAAAACAGGCGATCCGATGAGATTGCCTGACGAATTACCGCGCCTTCCCCGATCAGATGCTGCTGACCCGCGAACTGATCCAAATTTTGGGGGCGCATCCGCTCGGCAAGCGGTTTGGAAGTCTGCAAAAACGATTTTCTGTCTGATTCGAACATAGTCTCGTTATCTTCGTATATGAAAATTCGGCATTTTGCAATGCTTAACAAGTTTCCCGCTCAAAATTCTTGACAAGATAAAAACGACCGTGTTAATTATGATTGAGCGCTCGTTCAGAAACAGAAAGTTTCTTTGAAAATAACCATTTGAAAAGTATAAAAAAATAAGTGTTAAGTGTCAGGTGTTATGCGTTAGGGTGAGTTTTACCCCCCTTACCACATAACACTTACCACATTACACCTGACTCTTTACAAGGAGGGGACATGACTATCGAAGTTGAAGCTTACAGACCTAAGCACAATGTTCGGATTGTTACCGCAACATCTTTATTTGACGGACATGACGCGTCCATCAACATTATGAGACGCATTTTGCAGGATACCGGCGCGGAAGTGATTCATCTGGGACATAACCGCTCGGTTCAGGAAATCGTGGACGCGGCTGTGGAGGAAGACGCCAACGGCATTGGCGTATCCAGTTATCAGGGCGGACATGTCGAGTTTTTTAAATACATGATTGATCTGCTCAAAGAACGCAATGCCTCGCATATCCGGGTTTTCGGCGGCGGCGGCGGCGTGATCGTGCCGGAAGAAATCCGCGAACTCGAAGCTTACGGCGTTGCCAAGATTTATTCGCCCGAAGATGGCGCGAAAATGGGACTTCAGGGCATTATCAATCACATGGTGAAAACCATGGATTTCTCCACCGTGAAAAGCGATATACCCGATTTATCCAAGCTTACGCCCGCAAATAAGCTGGCTGTTGCCAATACCATCACGGCTATCGAATATCTGAAAGCTATGGAAAACGGTCATCTGGCAAAATTCCGAGCCGAGCTTGCCAAAAAAATGGCAGGCAAAAAAATTCCGGTACTTGGCATCACCGGGACCGGCGGCGCGGGAAAATCCTCGCTGACCGATGAGTTGATTCTGCGTCTGATTCACGATATTCCGGATATTCATGTCGCGATCATCAGCTGCGACCCCTCCCGCAGAAAAACCGGCGGTGCGCTGTTGGGCGACAGAATCCGTATGAATGCCATCGGCAATCCCAGAGTCTATATGCGCTCTTTGGCAACCCGGCGTTCCAACACGGAAATTCCCGAAACGCTGAAAGAAAGCATCGAAGTGGTCAAGGCTGCCGGCTTTGATCTGGTCATTGCTGAAACTGCGGGTATCGGTCAGGGCGATTCCAATATCGTGGATGTAACCGATGTTTCGATGTATGTGATGACCAGCGAATTCGGAGCCGCATCTCAGCTTGAAAAAATTGACATGCTGGACTATGCCGACCTGATCGTGGTCAACAAATTCGAAAAGCGCGGCGGAGAGGACGCTGTTCGCGATGTCCGCAAACAGGTTCAGCGCAATCGCAAAGCTTGGGACAAAAAGCCCGAAGACCTACCGGTATTCGGAACTATTGCCTCCAAATTCAATGATGACGGCGTAACCGCGTTGTATCACGCACTGCTGGATACCCTGTCTCAGAAAACAGGCGTTACGTTCAAAAGTTCTCTGCCTCGTCCGGCAAGCAAGACCTCGACTTCCAAAACTATTATTATTCCGCCGGAAAGAACCCGGTATCTGGCAGAGATTTCCGATACCATTCGCGGCTATCACAAACGCACCGATGCTCAGGCAGAAGCGGTCAGGAAGGCATGGCATTTTGAAGAAACATTGAAATCCGTTGAAAAAGAACTGACCGGAGATAAAGATGTCCTGATTGCCCGGCTCAAAGAGGAAGTGGAAAAAGCCAAAGCCGCGATTTCCGAAGATACGAAAAATGTGCTTCAGGAATGGGAAATCAACCGGGAAGCATATCTCAAAGACGAATTGGTGTATCAGGTCAGAGATAAGGAAATCCGGGTTCCCTTGTATCGTGAATCGTTATCCCGCAAGAAAATTCCAAAAATCGCTCTGCCCAAATTCAAAGACCCGGGAGAGATGTATCGCTGGCTCAGGCGCGAAAATTTGCCCGGATATTTTCCCTATACTGCCGGCGTATTTCCCTTGAAGCGCGTGGATGAAGACCCGACTCGTATGTTCGCGGGCGAAGGCGATCCTTTCCGCACCAACAAACGCTTCAAGCTGCTTTCTGGCAATTACGAGGCAAAACGTCTGTCCACCGCTTTTGATTCTGTAACTCTGTATGGCTATGATCCGGCAGTGCGTCCCGATATTTACGGCAAAGTCGGCACCTCCGGCGTGAGCATCTGCACACTGGATGACGTAAAAGTCCTGTACAGCGGCTTCGAACTCTGCGCGCCGAATAACTCGGTATCCATGACCATCAACGGTCCTGCGCCGATCATTTTAGCCATGTTCTTCAATACCGCGATTGACCAGCAGGTGGACAAGTTCAAGGCTGAAAAAGGTCGTGAGCCGTCTGCGGAAGAATATCAGAAAATCAGAAACATGGTGCTGTCCAATGTGCGCGGCACAGTTCAGGCAGATATTCTCAAAGAAGATCAGGGACAGAACACCTGTATTTTCTCGATAGAGTTTGCGCTCAAGATGATGGGCGATATTCAACAGTTCTTTATTCAGAACAATGTCAGAAACTTCTATTCGGTTTCGATTTCGGGCTATCATATTGCAGAAGCCGGCGCGAATCCGATTTCCCAGTTGGCATTCACCTTGTCCAACGGCTTTACTTATGTGGAATATTATCTTTCACGCGGAATGCCACTGGACAGTTTCGGACCCAATCTGTCATTTTTCTTCTCCAACGGCATGGACCCCGAATATACAGTGATCGGACGCGTTGCCAGACGGATATGGGCGATTGCCATGAGAGAAAAATACGGCGCGTCTTCCCGGTCTCAGATGCTCAAATACCATATTCAGACATCCGGGCGATCTCTGCACAGTCAGGATATTCAGTTCAACGATATTCGGACAACCTTGCAGGGCTTGTGCGCGATTTACGACAACTGCAACAGTCTGCATACCAACGCATTCGACGAAGCCATTACCACGCCCAGCAAAGAATCCGTGCGCCGGGCTTTGGCAATTCAGTTGATTATCAACCGGGAATGGGGCTTGGCAAAGAATGAAAATCCGCTTCAGGGCAGCTTTATCGTGGATGAACTGACGGATTTGGTTGAAGAAGCGGTGCTGACCGAGTTTGACCGGATTGCGGAACGCGGCGGTGTTCTGGGCGCGATGGAAACCGGCTATCAGCGCAGCAAGATTCAGGAAGAATCTATTTATTACGAAATCCTGAAACATAGCGGAGAATTCCCGATTGTCGGTGTCAATACTTTCCGTGACCCGGATGCGGATGGCAAGGAATTTGAGGAAACTTCGGTCGAGCTTGCACGGGCTACGGATCAGGAAAAAGAATCCCAGTTGCAGCGTCTCAATGATTTCCACAAACGCCATGAGAAAGAATCGCCTGAAGCATTGAAACGCCTTCAGAAAGCCGCATTGTCCGGCGAAAATATTTTTGCCGAAATGATGAATGCGGTGCGGGTCTGCTCGCTGGGGCAGATTACTCAGGCATTGTACGATGTCGGCGGGAAATATCGGCGCGGCATGTAGTATTATTGAAAATGATCCCGAAGTTTGATATGAATTTCGGGATCATTATTGATTCTTCATATGTTTCTTTTTTTATGTACTCAGCTTTCAGGCTGATTGAAAAAAATCGGAAAACATCCGACTATAAATCTGAAAAAACGAAGCTGTAACGCTTAAAAAGTGTCCGAAGTATTGATGTCGAACTCACGTTGATAATTCAGCTTTCGGAGGTGTGAAATGGCAAAACAGGTTCGCGCTCATGCGATTATACACGGCAGAGTGCAGGGAGTGTTCTTTAGAGCGGAAACACAGAGAACTGCCCAAAAATACAGCGTTTTCGGATGGGTCAGGAATAAAGCAGATGGCACGGTCGAAGCGGTATTCGAAGGCGAAGAAAACAAGGTGATTTCCGTATTGGAATGGTGCAGACAGGGACCACCGTCTGCTATTGTCGGCAAGGTAGATGTGAATTGGGAAGCATATAGCGGAGAGTTCAGGGATTTCAGGATTCTGCGATAGCGGGCTGTCCGGGTTTGATTCTCAGAATTTTTGCTCGGTATTTGCTGTCTTTGGCTAAAGATTTGCTGATTACCCGGATAATGAGAAATGCGACCATAAAAAACAGAAATGCAAACAAGGCTGCATATCCAGACGGGTCTCCGTGATAGCTTTTCGCCAGATACTGACCAGTCGCAGCGCCCGCAATCATGCTAAACACCGGAAATAAATATAATAAAAATGAAATCTTGAGCAATGATGCGGTTTCGAATGTAACCACGACCTTATCGCCGGCTTTTGCGCCTGCGGAATTGATTGCCTCGACTTCCATTTCGTTTTCGCTCCCGCCCATCGAATGACACACATCCTTTTCGGAACAGGATTCACATGCGCTGGAACGGGTCATTTTCACCCACGCCACCGATTGCCCTACTCTGAGTACAATACCTTCTTCTGTTACCACTTTGAAAAATCCTCTTTTATAACAGGAATTTCAGCCTTTTCAGACTGAATTCATGATCGGATCTGATATCATA
>CAZMDM010000149.1:0-14559 GCA_964564775.1 uncultured Desulfonema sp.
TTCACAGGCTGTTCAGAAAAGCAATGAACGGAGCCGATATCGGTTTGTGGAAGGTCGGGTGTGGAAACCCGAACCGTATTAGGGCGAACCGATTAGTTATACCTTCAAGTTTTACGTCAATGTCCGTCTTGCCAATATGCGTGTTCACAAGGCCGATTTCAAAGGATTTACAGCCAAAGAGACTGTTGAAAAAGCAGAAGATCGCAAATCATACCGGGTTGTTGTTTCCGGCAAAGAATACAATGTTACGGAACTGAGTTATATCCTGATTCCGTTGAGCAGCGGTGAAAAACTCATCGAGCCTGCGGTACTGGAGGCTGATCTGATGATTCCGCGGGATCATCGCGGCAGGCGCATGGATCCGTTTTTCAATGATCCGTTTTTCGGCAACACGGAGCTTGAACCCGGAGTATTCAAAACCGATCCCATCAAAGTCAATGTCAAAGCGCTTCCGCCATTTGCGGGAAACGGAAAATTTTCAGGGCTTGTGGGAAAATTTGCGATTCGTGCGGCGCTGGAGCGATCCGAGATCAGTGTCGGAGATTCGGTTACGCTGTCCATCACGGTCGAAGGTGCGGGAAATCTGCCGGATATGGAAGAGCCGCAGATTGTGGTGCCGGACGCGTTCAAGCTTTACAAAGACACGCCTCAGGATGAGATTAAGATCGGAGACAGCGGATACAAGGGTAAAAAAACATTCCGCATGGCGTTGGTGGGCGTGAAAGAAGGGCAGTATCAGCTTGAGCCGATTTCTCTGAGTTTCTTCGATCCATCCGAAAATATTTACAAAACCGAGTATTCCCAAAGTTTGAATATCGCTGTCCGCCCGGCAAAAGAAGCAGACAAGCCCAAAGTGTATTCCGCGTCTTCTCCGGATCAGAAGCCGGTCAAACAGAAAGTCGAATTTACCGGAAGAGACATTCTGCCGCTCAAAGAAGATTTGGACGCACTTCAGCCTCAAAAGGATATGTCGTTTCAGCTTTTTGTAATTCTGCTCTGTGCGCCGATGCTGATCTGTCTGTTGGTAAAACTTGTTCTGATTACGGGACAGAAAAAAGACAGCACATCGGAGATCATGTTTCATCGTGCGGAAAAAGCCTTGCGGGAAGCATCCAAGCTTTCGGGAGACCCGTTCTTATCCGCATTGTATCGGGCATTGGTGTCCGCGATTTTATCCAAAGCCGGAACCAAGGGCGAATCTCTGACTTACTCCGAAGCAAGAAATATCTTGGTAAAACACGGCTATTCCGAAGAAAAGGCAAGTGAAGCTTCGATGCTGCTGGAAAAAATCGAATCCGCGAAATTCGGCGGAAGCACCATTGATGCCGAGACAAGATCAGCTCTGCTGAATCAGACAAAAACAATGCTTAAAGATTTGAAATGATAATCCCGGAAATACTAGCACTGAACAGGAATTAACGAGCAGGACATTTAAAGCAATATTCTCTTCTTTATCGTTTCAGCGATGGAAACCTCGACAAATCTGTATGCGGGAAAAATTTTGCTGCGCTGAATCGGTTCATAAAATCCTGATTCACATTCAGTTCCAAGTAAGTAATCCGATTTCGGATATCATCCATCTGCCCGATACAGTCCCGTGTCAATGCCATTGCCGCGCCGCCCAGAGAACTGTTGCCCAAGGGTTTGAATGTTTCAAGCGGCAGATCAGGCAGCATTCCGATAGAAATCGCTGAGACAGGATTGATAAAACAGCCGAATGTGCCTGCCACATAAAAAGTCTTCAAATCCGACAATGCCATGCCCACTGTGCCGGTAATCGTCTCCAAAATTGTGTACATCGCGGCTTTGGAGCGTTTCAAGCTGTCCAAATCTGCCTGAGAGATGCACAAATCCTCATTGTTTGCCGACTGATGCGCGGGAACCACCATAAAATGACCCAATTCGTCCTTCATCTTGAAACGATGTCCGCAGACTTCGGGAACCAGTTTTCCCCGAATATCCATCATACCGCTTACAAACAACTGAGCCGCAAGATCAATTAAACCTGAGCCGCAGATGCCTCTGGGCGGTTTTTCATCAATCGTATGAATATCGAACTGCCGGGTTTCGGGATCAATTGCCACGCGATCAATCACGCCGGGACCTGCCATCATGCCCATTCGCGTAACGCCGCCTTCGAGCGCCGGACCTGCCGCGCCCGCGCAGGCAATCATCCAATGTTTGTTGCCAAGTACCACTTCCGCGTTGGTTCCCACATCCACCAGAATGGCGGTTTCTTCGCTGCGGTTCATGCCCGAATAGAGAATACCGGCAATCAGATCACCGCCGAAATAGCTGCCGATATTGGGGAAAATCAGTATCTTGGCAAGCGGATGGATGTGAATGCCGAGTTCGGAGGCTCTGATCACTTCCGGCGTGTTAATAACCGGAATATACGGCTCCCGGATCATCCAATGCGGCGTCAAGCCCATCAGCAGATGCGTCATGGCAGTATTTCCGGCAATGGAAATCAGATACACATCGTCTGTTGAGAGCTTACAGGCGCGGCACAGATCAGCAAGATTTTCGTTGATTCCGTGAACAATCAGCTTTGTCAGATGCTCAAGCCCGCCTTCGGTATCAGCAAAATGAATCCGCGTCAGGATATCGGGACCGATGGCAATCTGGGGATTATCAAAAGTCATTTCTCCCAAAGCGTTGCCATTTGCCAAATCAATCAGCCGCAATACCACCCGTGTGGTTCCCAGATCAACCGCAAGTCCGGCAACGGGCTTTGATTCATCCGCGATATTTATCAGCAGCCAACCTTTGCGATCCTTGAACAGAACACAGCGGACTTTATAATTGTTATTTCTCAGAATATCCGGTAGTCGGCGCAGCAGAGCCAGATCAATGCTGACGATATCCGTGTCCAAGTCCTGTTTCAATGAGCTAATCAGGCGATCCGCGTCTGCCGTATTATTACAGAGAGCAGGAGGTGCGAGCGATACAGTTTTGATAAAATCATTTTTCATAACAAACCTTATATCGAACCTGAAAAATAACCGAGCGATAAATCGTCCGGCTGGAAGCCGAAGCCTAGTTAGGCAGGCATGAGCTTTCAGCTGCTTGATTGAGTCCGATACTCTTAGCACGGTTTTCTATCGAAGTCAAAGCCCGATTATTCGGTGCCATAGCCATCCATCTTTCCGAAAACACTGAAGAACCCCGCATCGAACTCATCAAAAACGCATTCGAACTTGCCGCTTTCTGATAAATATTATAGTCTGACTGAATCGGGATCAAGATAAACGGATTTCGGAAGAAGTCTCGTAGGACGGCACATAATAGCCCGGAAATTCATTCCCGGGAAAGGAGAAAAACGATGTTTATCAGAATCATTATCGGGATTTGTCTTGTGCTAATGACAGGACAATGGGCGAATGCCAGCAACGAAAAAAAGATTGCGCTGGTGATGAAGGATTTGTTCAACCCGTTTTTTCAGAAAATGGAGTCCGGAGCGAAAGCGTATGCGGCTAAGAAAAATCTAGACTTGGAAGTGTTCGGCATCGAGCGGGAAACAGACGTGGATCGTCAGATCAGCATTGTCAAAAGACTGATTTCGGGAAAATACGGTGCGATTGTAATTGCTCCGGCAGATTCCAAAAAGCTGATTCCCGTGTGCAAACAGGCAATCGGGCAGAAAATAGCAGTCATCAACATTGACAATCCGTTTCACAAAGAAACCCTAGAACAGAATAAGATCAAAATTCCCTTTGTCGGTTCGGATAATCACAAAGGTGCGGCTATGGCAGGAGAATATATCCGAAAAAAGATCGGAAATTCCGGCGAAGTGGTGATTCTCGAAGGGATTCGGGGAGTTGAAAATGCGGAACTGCATAAAAAAGGATTTACAGATTCCATCACCGCAGGCTCTCAGATAAAAATTACCGCGTCCGAAACCGCAAATTGGCATAAAGACGAAGCATTTTCGGTCATGACCCGAATATTGCAGAAAACCAAAGATATCAAAGCAGTATTATGCGCCAATGACATGATGGCAATCGGAGCAGTTCAGGCATTGGAAATGGCGGGTTTGGCTGGCAAGGTCTGGGTCGGCTCGTATGACAATATCGAAGAAGTCCGCCTTGAAATGCGGAATAAACGGATACACGCCACTATCGAGCAGCATCCCGAACTGATGGGAGAATACGGTGTCAGACTTGCTGCAGATGCGCTGGCAGGCAAACCTGTTGCAGATTATACTTCTACACCATTAGACCTGATTAGCTATGAAAACTTTGATAAAACCATCGGATTTTCTGTATCCACGCTTGCCAATCCGTTTTTCGATCTTTTATCCAAGAGCGCGAAGAAAGAAGCAGATATATACGGTATCAGACTCGTTGTCGCGGACGCGGGAAATGATGATGCCAAACAGATGTTGGATATTCAGAAATTTGTGCAGGACAAGGTGAATCTGATTATTGTCAATCCTACCAATGTTGAGACTGTTCTGCCCGCTCTGGAGCTTGCCAAAGCTGCGGGAATCAAAGTAATCAGCGTGGATCGAAAAGTATCCGAAGAAGATTTGGTGATTTCCCATACAGCATCGGATAATCTACTGGGGGGAAAGCTTGCTGCGGAATTTATTGCCAAAAAACTGAAGGGCAAAGGAAAAATTCTGGAATTGGAAGGCATTCCCGGAACCTCTGCCGCGCATGATCGTGGCAAAGGATTCAATGATGCTATCGGGAAATTCCCGGATATCAAAGTGGCTGCCAGAGAAATGGCAGGATTCGACAGGGCAAAAGCCAAAAACACGGTAAAACAACTGATTGCCAAAAACGCAGAGTTCGATGCGGTATTTGCTCATAATGACGAGATGATTCTGGGAGCATACGATGCTTACAGCGAAGGCGGAAAACGCCCGTCTGTGCTTGTCGGATTCGATGCGATCCCGGATGCCATAGCTGCCATTGGAGAAAAGAAACTGACTGCTACAGTGGCTCAGAAGCCGGAACTCATGGGAGAGCTTGCCATTGAAAGTGCCGCGATGTTTTTCAGAGGCGAAACTGTGCCGAAAACAAGACTTGCGGATTTGGAGTTGGTGGTAGGGCAATAAGGTACAAAGACACAAAGGATGATACAAATGATCGGTTTTAAGCGCATCAGACAGCGATTTTACCTGATTGTGGGCGTGATGGTGGGGCTTTTGCTTATTGCCTATATCCAGCTTGCCGTATTTCTCAATAAATTGGGTAAAAGTGCGGAAAAAGGACAGACTTCGGCAATTCTCAGCAAGGATGTCAAAAATCTGGAAAAAGAATTTTGGAAGCTCAGATTGTGGGGCAAACTGGCGTATGAAGGACATGCACAGGCAGACAAGGCTTTGGGAAATATTCTGGAAGGCATGAAAAGCAGTGTAGCTGCGCTCAATCATCCTTCGATGCCGAAAGCATTGTATGAAAAAGTTCCTCAAATATCCGAACTGATTACCGAATATGAAACTTCCTTCAGCCGTCTGATGCAGCTTGAAACCAATCGGAAACTCAATCAGTCCAAAACAGATTCCAATTACCGGATGCTGGCATCTGTGATATTGGCAAATAATAACCCGGATTTGTTCAGTTCTTTGCGAAATATGGATAGGTTCCTGACGGTTTATCTTCAAAATCGCCGGGATTCGGAATATCAGGCTCTGCGGATGGTATTCGATCTGCTGAAAACAAAATTGGCAAAAATTTCGGATAGTCGTATCGAATCTTATCTGTCCGGTCTGAATGAGGGGATGGAAAATGATTTTGCAATGGAAAAACAGATCAGAGAGATCAATAAGGATTTTGATCGCATCAGCAACGAAATGACGCTTTTGTTTGCTTATCTGTCTCAGACTGCCGAAAGATTATCTTCGGATGCTATTTTTACCGGAAAAGAATTGCGCCAGCGATTGGAGTTGTTATTTCTGGTTTCTTCCGGAGTGTTTTTTATACTGGTTCTGCTGATTCTCAATCTGATTGCACTGACGATTATCAGCCCGGTCAATGCCTTATCCGATGTGATCCGGCAGGTGAAAGCCGGAAACGAACACGCGCGATTCAAATCGTCTTCTCAGGATGAGCTTGCCGAACTGGGCTTTGCATTCAATGATATGATCGATACGATCAATCAGCATCGCTTTCATCTGGAGGAATTGGTCAGTAAACGCACGGCAGAATTGATCCAAGTCAACGATCAGATGCGGATATATACCTGCGAGCTTGAAGTCGCCAAAAAAGAAGCGGAATGCGCCAACAAAGCCAAATCCGAATTCCTTGCCAATATGAGCCATGAAATCCGAACGCCCATGAACGCGATTTTGGGCTTCAGCGAGATTCTGCTGGGAAAAGCTTCTGACGATCAGCAGAAACATTATCTGAAAACCATTCTGTCGAGCGGCGAGACTCTGCTTGCGCTGATCAACGATATTCTGGACTTGTCCAAAATCGAAGCCGGAAAGCTCGAACTAGAATACGAGCCGGTCAATGTCCGAAGAATCATCCGTGAAATCGCTCAGATGTTTCAGCAGCGCTTGCATAAAAAAGGCATAGAGATGAAAACCGATGTCAGCGATACTCTGCCTCAGCGGCTGATACTGGATGAAATCCGTATCCGGCAGATTCTGATCAATCTGATCGGCAATGCGATAAAGTTCACCTCGGAAGGATATGTGAAGATCAGTGCAAAGTGTAAAATGCAAAGTGCAAAGCCGGAATCGCTTGTATTATATTTTGAGGTTTCGGATACCGGCATCGGTATTCCCGAAGATCAGCAGGCACGAATATTCGAGAGCTTTCATCAGCAGGAGGGTCAGAGTACCCGGCAATACGGCGGTACGGGTCTGGGGCTGACCATCACCAAACGTCTGACCGAAATGATGAACGGCGTCATATCTGTCAGAAGCGAAGTCGGAAAAGGCAGCACTTTTCATATAGAATTTTCCGATGTTGAAATCGCGGAGCAGACAGAAACTTCCGAAGATGAGGCGATGTTTGCAAATATCGGCGTCAGATTCGATCCTGCGACGGTTCTGATTGTCGATGACATCAGGAATAACCGGGAGTTGGTCAAAGGATATTTGGAAAATACCGGATTGAATCTGATCGAGGCGGACAGCGGAGATATGGCATTGTATATTCTTGAACATCAGATACCTGATCTTGTTTTCATGGATCTGCGGATGCCCGGCAGAGATGGCTATGAAACCACCGAGGCAATCCGGCAGCATCATGCACTCCGCACTATGCCGGTGGTTGCTCTGACCGCGTCTGCCATGAAAGATGCTGAAGCAAGAATACTGAGCTTATTTGACGGATACTTAAGAAAGCCGGTCAGTAGGATATCGCTGATCGAAGAACTTAAAAAATTTCTACCTTATACTATGGAAAGCAAAGATAAAGATGCTTTACAGAAATCAGATAGTCAGGCAATTATTTCGGAACTATCATCGGAGCAGTCTGCCGAAATCGCGCAGATATTGAAAACACTGCTTCCCGAATGGGAGGAAATCCGAGATACGTTTTTTATTGATGATATTGCGGCGTTTGCAGATAAAATCAGAGATATTGCAAATAAATACGATTTCAGAACGCTCAGGGACTACGGCACTGCATTGTCTGACGCGGCTCAGAGCAACCATTTCGGCAATATGGAAAAACTGATGTCGGAGTTTCCCGATATAATCAAGAAAATCCGATTCTGATAAAAGAGGAGATCATTCCATGAAACCGTATAAAAAAATCCCCTATGGGATTTCAAGCTACAAGACGATCCGGCAGGAAAACTGCTATTATGTGGACAAAACTCGTTTTATCCCGCAATTCGAGGAAACCGGGAAATTTCTCTTTCTTATCCGCCCCAGACGGTTCGGGAAATCTTCTCTGCTGACAGTCCTCGAAAGCTATTACGACATCGGCAGAAAAGAGGAATATGATTTTCTTTTCGAGGGAACATTCATCAAAGATCATCCTACGCCGGAAAAAAATTCGCACCTGATTCTCAAATTCAACTTTTCTCAAGTCAGTCCCGATCCCGAAAAAGTCGAGGAATCTTTTCACCGTCATGCGGAAAACTGTTTTTTTCTTTTCGGAGAGAAATACAGGGAATTTCTGGAAGATAAATATTTCGCGATGATGGAACGTCATCGGGAGGCACATGGGAAACTCGAATTTCTGTTAAGTTATGTCGGTTTCAAAGGCATGAAAGTTTATATCCTGATTGACGAATACGACAATTTCACCAACACGATTCTGGCAAAGTACGGACAGGAAAAATACCATGAGATCACGCACGGCGCGGGATTTTTCCGATACTTTTTCAACATCATGAAAGGATCGGGGGATCAGACGGATTCGGGACTCGGGCGGATATTCGTTACCGGAGTCTCGCCGGTAACCATGGACGATGTTACCAGCGGATTCAATATCGGAATAAATATCAGCCTGTTTCCGGGGTTCAACAAGGTGCTGGGATTCACGGAACAGGATGTGAGCGATATGCTGGGTCATTACGATCTGAGCGCATCCGAATCGGAGCAGGTGACGGCTCTCATGAAAGAATGGTATGACAATTACCGCTTTTCGCGCGGCGCGGAAACAGCCATGTTCAACACCGATATGGTGCTGTATTTCATGAGTCATTTTCTGAGCTCCCGCAGACCGCCGGAAAACATGATCGATCAGAATGTGCGGATCGATTACGGCAAACTGCGGCATCTCATGGTTCTGGACAGAAAACTCAACGGCAATTTCGGTTACCTGTCCGAAATCATCAGAACCGGAGAAACAGATGTCGCGGTAATCGCCGAGAGTTTTCCGGTGGAACGTCTTCAGAAGTCATCGAATTTCATTTCCCTGCTGTTTTATTTCGGACTGCTGAGCTATACGGAATCCGGAGGACTGCGGATACCCAACCGGACAGTGAAAAAACTGATGTACGAATATATCCGCGAAGGATACGAAGACACGGATGTTTTCAAGCCCGATCTTCTGCGTTTCGCGAGCCTGATCCGCAAAATGGCGTATAATGGCGAATGGGAGCCGGTGTTCCGGTTTATTGCCGATGAGGTGGAAAAACAGACGTCGGTGCGGGATTATCTGAGCGGAGAAAAAGTGATTCAGACCTTTCTTCTGGCATATCTGAATGTAACCGACTTTTTCATCACGCATTCGGAAGAGGAAATGGGAAAAGGTTTTGCCGATCTGTTTCTCGAACCTTTTGTTGCCAAATATCAAGATGTGGGATACGCATATCTGATCGAAGTGAAATACCTGACGCGCGGGGAATTTTCCGAAGAAAAAATGAAAGAACAACTGGCAGATGCCGAAGCTCAGTTGGCAAAATATGCCTCTGACGATGGGATCATCCGAAGATGCGGCGAAAAAACTGTGAAATGCCTCGCGCTGGTCTTTTCAGGATGGGAACTGAAAGCGGCTGTGGATTGCGGGCAGTAATGAACGGAAGTGATTATATGAAAAACAATGTCGGAATTTCCCGGTATGCTTGAAAAAATCGGGATAATCTGATAGTAATGAATATGATTCAGATTTTTTGGAGGATAACAATGAACATAAAACCGATACTGATGCTCTGCATCGTGCTTTTTCTCTCAGGTTACGGAAATCTTCATGCAATGTCAGGCAATGAGACAGAAGATTTCACAAAGCTGAACCTCGAAGAATTGATGGAAGTCGAGGTTACTTCTGCGGCAAAAAAGTCTCAGAAACTGTCTCAGACCGCGTCAGCAGTGTTTGTGATTTCAAGCGAAGACATCCGGCGTTCCGGTGTTACGAGCATTCCCGAAGCTCTGCGGATGGTTCCGGGAATCGAGGTTGCCCGGATCAACAGCACCCAGTGGGCAGTCAGCGCAAGAGGCTTCAACAGTCGGTTTTCCAACAAACTTCTGGTGATGATGGATGGCAGAAGCGTATATTCTCCGCTGTTTTCCGGCGTATTCTGGGACACACAGGATACCTTTATCGAGGATATTGACCGAATCGAAGTGATCCGGGGACCCGGAGCCAGTCTCTGGGGCGCGAATGCCGTGAACGGAATCATCAATATCATTACCAAACACGCCAAAGATACGCAGGGAACGGCAGTCAGCGCGGGGATCGGAACCGAAGAAATATCCGGTGCTGCCCGATACGGCGGCGGGATGGATAACGGCAACTACAGAATCTACGCCAAGTATGTGAATCGGGACGAATCGGTTGATGCTGACGGAAACGGAACTTCGGATACCCTGAACATTTATCGAGCCGGTTTCCGCATGGACAAAGAACGCAGAAGTTCGGGAGACAAGATAACGCTTCAGGGTGATATGTACACGGGAGATTCGGATCAGATTGTGCCGGTTCCATCGCTGAATATGGTGGATTATGATGCAGCATCCGGTACTTATGTCAGAAATCGCAAAGCGGATATTTCTCTGAACGGCTTCAATATCTTAGGGCGCTGGGAACATCCGTTTTCAAAAGATTCCTCGTCCGTGTTTCAGGTATATGCGGATCACGACAGACGCTATGAAGCAGTCGGTGAGGTGATACAGAATAACTTTGATGCGGATTTTCAGCATAAAATCGCAGTCTGTTCTCAGACAGAAATCATCTGGGGACTCGGATACCGCCTGTATCAGGATGAGCTTCCGAGCAATGACTGGCTGTCATTCGAGTCGGATTCGGAAACCAAGCATCTGTACAGCGCATTTATCCAAGTAGAACAGACGCTGATCCCAGATCGTCTGAGAGCTACACTGGGTGCGAAATTGGAACACAACAGCTATACAGGTTTCGAATTTCAACCTAATATCAGAATTTTATTGACACATAGCAAAGAGCATTCGGTATGGGCATCTGTGTCGCGCGCGGTCAGAACCCCGTCCCGGTATCAGTCTGATGTGCGCTTTCTGGCAGCAGTTATGCCTACAGCCCCTCGTCTGATGTATGTTGCGCCTTTTCCGATGACCGCGATGTACTATCTCGGAAATCAGGATAGCAAATCCGAAGACCTGATTGCTGCGGAACTGGGATATCGTGTTCAGATAACAGATCGGTTTAACTTGGATATTGCATCTTTTTATCATTTTTACAAAAATCTGAGCTTTTCTGCGATAGACATGCCTTATCCTGATCCGCCTGCATGGAATATCGATCTGCACAGCGGCAATGATCTGTCCGCAGATACTTACGGTGCGGAAATATCTGCGGTATGGCAGGTATCTGATCCGTTGAAACTCACAGCAGCTTATACCCTGTTCAGAACGGATTTTGAAAAGGGAAGCGCTGTCCGCAACGCGCTGGCAAACGAAGATGATGATCCTTCTCATCAGGTCTCTGTCAGAGCTTCTCTGAATCTGCCGAAAAATATCGAAACAGATATCTGGTTCCGCTACACGGATGATATTTTCGATCATGCGGTCAGTGCCTATTCCGAACTCGATATCCGATTGGGATGGAAGATATTGAAAAATATCGAACTCTCAATTGTGGGGCGCAATCTTCTTGATTCGCACCATCCCGAATTTATCAATTCTTTTTACAAAAGCATTGATTCGGAAGTCGGACGGGAAATTTACGGAAAAATGCTATGGAAGTTCTGATAAAAAACATCAGACGACTGCCCGCGCTGCTTGTAGGAATATGGATTGTTTGCATTCCGTTTAAAGGTGCTTGTTCGGATAATGACAAAGAGTATCTGCTGAAAGCCGCGTTTCTGTATAATTTTGCAAAATTCATCCAATGGCACGACAGCGCGTTCAAAAACCCTGAAGACCCGGTGCTTCTATGCCTCCTGAACGGGGAGGCTTTCGGGAATGCCATTGAGACAATCAGAGACAAAGAAGTGTCAAACAAAAGAAAGCTTTCAGTCAGATTGTGCAAAAGCGTCAAAGAAGTTTCCGGTTGCCATATTCTGTTCATCGCGTCTTCGGAATCGGAAAATCTGCCTTCGATATTATCTCTGACCCAAACCGCTCCGATGCTGACCGTATCCGATACCGAGGGGTTCGCACAACGAGGTGTGATGCTCAATCTGGTGAATATTGATAATAAAATCAGATTCGAATCCAATATGAACGCGTTGAACTCTATGCCGTTCAAGCTCAGTTCCCAGCTTCTGAAACTGGCGATTATCGTCAATCCGGCATCATCAAAGGAGTAAGCATGAAATTTTTCCGAAATCTCTCGCTCAGACGAAAGCTTATTGCGCTGATGCTGCTGAGTAGTATCAGTGTTGTCAGCATTACGTTGAGTATTTTCAGTATCAACGAACTGATCTCTTTTCGGGGAAGAATGCTTGACGAGTTGTCTGCCATTGCCAGAGTGATCGGACTCAGCACAGCCTCATCCATTGTTTTCAATGATTCTGTATCTGCAAAAGAAATGCTTTCCGCCATCAATGCGGAGCCGGATATTCTGGCTGCCGGAGTGTATCTGGCAGACGGCGGCTTGTTTGCCGAATATATCAAACAAGACAGGCATTCTCTGGAAAAAAAAATCGGAGATATGAAAAAAGGCGCGGATCAGGATATCTTCGAAGGTTATCCGTTTTTCGATGATAAATATGATGTTTTTGAGGATATCCGTTTTGAAAACCGCGTGATCGGAACCATTTATATCAGAAGCAGCATGGATAAATTTTATCAGAAACTTCTGATGTATTTGACTACATGCGCTCTGGTGTTTCTGACTTCCTGCATCGCCGCGTTTCTGATTGCATCAGGGCTTCAAAAAATCATTTCCACTCCGATTCTCAGTCTGTCCGACAGAATGAAACAAGTCTCCGAAACAAAGGATTACAGCCTTCGGGCAGAAAAAAATACCGAAGACGAACTCGGCACTCTGATTGACGGATTCAATGAGATGCTTTCCCAGATTCAGAAAAGAGATCGCGAACTGGATGCTCACCGGATGAATCTCGAACATGAAGTGATTGTCAGAACTTCCGAACTTGCCGATGCCAATGCCGCCTTAATGGAAAGCGTTGAAAAACTAGAAATTGCCAAAGAAGCTGCCGAATCCGCGAACCGCGCCAAATCCGAGTTTCTGGCAAATATGAGCCATGAAATCCGAACCCCTATGAATGCCATCATGGGGTTCACGGAACTGCTCGCATCTTCGGTTCTGGATGATCGGCAGAAAAATTACATCAGGACAATTCAGTCAAGCGGCAGAAATCTGCTGACACTGCTCAGCGATATTCTCGATCTTTCCAGAATCGAAGCCGGAAAACTGGAAATCCGCTATGCCCCATCCGATCTCCGCCGTATTTTTGCTGAAATCGGACAGTTTTTTACCCTGACAATATCGGAAAAGAAACTCGATTTCATCACAAAAATTTCGGAAAATATTCCCCCGAGCCTGCTTCTGGATGAAGTCCGTCTCAGGCAGGTATTGTTCAATCTCATCGGCAATGCGCTGAAATTCACGGAAAAAGGATATGTGAAGGTTTCCGCGGAGCGAATTTATACGACAGAAGATCGCGGCAGACTCGATCTGATTATTGCGGTGGAAGATACGGGAATCGGGATCGCGCCGGATGCGAAGACGAAAATATTCGAAGCCTTCACTCAGCAGGAAGGACAAAGTACCCGGAAATACGGCGGGACCGGTCTCGGACTGACCATCAGCAGGCGGCTGACCGAGATGATGAACGGAGAAATTTCACTGAAGAGCGAACAGGGACGGGGAAGCATCTTCGAAGTACGGCTTCATAATGTGGTAGTATCCGGGACTGTTTCCGATGAGACAGAGGAAAAACAAACTATTGGTAATCACATCATTTCCGAACATGCGACAATCCTGATCGCGGATGATGTCGGGATCAACCGGACGCTTCTGAAATCATTTTTCAAAGATACAGGCATCCGCATCATCGAAGCTGAAAACGGGCTTCAGGCAGTTATCGCAGCAGAGCAGAATCTTCCTGATCTTGTTCTGATGGATATCAGTATGCCGGTCATGGACGGATATGAAGCAACAAAGCGGATAAAGAAAAACAGGAATATTCCGGTGGTTGCCATAACCGCCCATGTGATGCCGGAGGATAAACAGCGGATTCTGTCTGCGGGATTTGATGCGTATCTGCCGAAACCCATTCACCGGGATGTGCTGTTTCAGGAACTTTCCAAATTTATTCCCTACGGAAAAGACAGTGCAAAATGCAACGTGCAAAGTGCAAAAAGCGATGCAGAGAAAGAAGCGCCGGTTATTTTTGAAAACATCACCATCCTGATCGCGGACGATAACGCAGATAACCGCTCTTTGCTCAGGGAATTTTTTCAGGACATGAAACTTCGCATCATCGAAGCCGAAGACGGCTTGCAGGCTTTTGCTGCCGCACAGCAGTGTCTGCCGGATATTGTACTGACGGACATCAGTATGCCGGCAGCAGACGGTTACGACGCGTTGAAACTGATGAAAGAACACAGAGAAACACGGCAGATTCCCGTAATCGCGGTTACTGGATATGCGACACCGCAGGATAAGAAACGGAACGCTGATGCCGGATTTGACGGCCATCTGAGAAAGCCTTATCCGAGAGAGGCATTATTCCGGGAGATTTCCCGAGTTATGGAAAAGC
>CAZMDM010000150.1:0-2790 GCA_964564775.1 uncultured Desulfonema sp.
CTATTTCCGGGAACGCCATAACCGCAATGCCATTGATGATCGCGGATCCTCCATTTTCGGCGTGATTCGAGTCGGCGAAGATTACGAAAATGCGTTTTGGAATTCCGAAACTCAGATGATGTATTTCGGAGACGGGCAGCCCTTTGCCGGAGCTTTGGATGTGGTGGCACATGAGCTGACACACGGCATTACCTCTTATACCGCAAACTTGGTGTATCAGGATCAGCCCGGCGCGTTGAACGAGGCATTTTCGGATATTTTCGGAGAAGCGGTCGAAGCAAGAACTACGGGTAAAGCCGATTGGAAAATGGGAACCAATCTGTCAGGTACGATCCGTCTGATCTCGAATCCGTCTTCCATGGAAATCATTCCCGGTTCGGGACAATATTATCCCTCCAAAATGAGCCAATTTTACACAAGAAACAGCAGTCTGCTCGATAAGTTGAAAAATCAGGATTATGGCGGTGTTCACATCAATACCACCATTGTCAGCCACGCGTTTTATCTGCTGGCAGGAGCTATCGGCATTCAGGACGCGGAAAAAATTTTTTATCGGGCGCTGACATATCATCTGGTTTCCAATTCCAAGTTTGTTGATGCTCGGCTCGCCTGCATCGCTTCTGCGGAAGAACTTTTCGGCAAAAATTCGAATCAGGCGGCAAAAACAGCTTCGGCTTTTGATGCTGTCGAAATTTTTGACGGCACATCAACCCCTGCTTACACGCCTTCGACAACCGCAGTTCAGGGTCCCGATGCCGCATTATTTGTGTATTTCGATACCAAACTCGGTGCATATTATCTGGGAAGACGAGAAGCAAACGATCCAACAGAAGGGGTAAGACTTTCTTCCTATCCGGTGTATCCATCTCGTCCGTCAATATCGAGAGAAGGCGATTTTGCCGTATTTACCGATTCTGTCAATGATACCTGTTTTATTTCCACAGACGGCAGCAGTGATGAACATTGTATTGAATGTTAGTATACCGTATATGTGGAAAAGTCCAAAGTCAGCAATCTGTTCGGCTGTGTATTTTTGGATAAAACAGGACGACCCGCGAATAAAATTGCCTTATTCGATCTGACAAATGACAGACCTTCTCAGGATTCGGTTCAGGTGTTCAATCTGGTAGCTCCGACCTTTGACGGAACATCAACCAACACCATCCTTCAGGCGGATTCCATGACCTTTACGATGGATAATCGCTATATCATCTATGATGCGTTCAATGTCATCAGATTGAATGACGGTTCACAGGCAGGCGTCTGGAGTATTTATGCGATTGATCTTTCGAACAGACAGACTTTGGTCGTGATGCCGCCCGTGCTGGGATACGATATCGGATTTCCCGCTCTGAGTCAGACCAATGACAGCTTTATTACTTTTGATGCGTATAATCAGGCAGCTGGAAAATCAACGATCTATACCCTGAATCTCATCAGCGGAGATAAAAATGCCCTGATACAGCTTGATGGCGAATGGGGAACTCCGTGCTATACCGGGGACGATAAAGCAATCGTGTATTCCAATGCCAATAGCGCTGTATCTACCCGATTTTCATTATGGCGTCAGGCGCTTGCAGGGGATAGAATGACACCTTCCGGAGCTGCGAGTCTGTATATAGATAATGCCGATTTTGTTGGGATCTATCGCAGAGCAGGCGCAATTGTACCGGATCATCAGGAGGGCTCGGGTAACGGACAATCTCCTGAAGAAGAAAGTTCAGGCGGATGTTTTATCAGAAGTCTGTTCTGAATCAGGCTTTGATGGCGAAGGATTTTCAGAATCAAAAAAATCTGAAAATCCTGATGCTCAAAAGAGCGATTCTACATTTTTTGTTGTTTTTTTCTACATTTTTTGTAAATTTCTGCTTTATAATGAGATATATCTTTGAATAATTTTTGAAGAAAAGGTTTGATTTTTATGGATAATTTTGCTAAAAAATGAAGTTATATGGATTTTTGGCATAAATTATGCATCGAATTAAATTTGGATTCTCTTTTGAATCGAATCGAATTGTTTTATGAGGAGGTTATTATGAACACTACAAGCTATAAAAACATTTTGAAGAGCGAACAGGGCTTTACTCTGGTAGAAGTAATTGCCGTTCTGATCATACTCGGAATTCTGGCAGCAGTTGCAGTGCCTAAATATATCAATTTGGAAGAGGATGCTAAACGAAGAGCAATAGATGCCGCGATTTCAGAAATTAATGGGCGGGAAAGCATGACATGGGCGCAGGTTAAAATTGCATCCGATGCTGGCACAGTAACTGCGGCTAATATTGACTCTAAAGTATTTACAGCTATGACAGTGGATACAGCAACAACAAAAGCTCCGACTTATGATCTTAACTTGTCAGGCAATTCAAACTATGTATGGGGTACTGCTCCTCATGCGGGGGATAATAGTACAACTCTGTCATTTCAAGGATCAAACCCCTATCCTGTAACGAGAAAAGCAGCAACTTTGGAGACTCCTGCTATATGGGCACGGACTTCTACTCCATAATTGAAATCATTCAATAGATAAATTCTCCGTTAAATTTTTTTTGATGTAACTCAGCAAGAAATTTGGCGGAGATGATTATTTTTTGGGGGAGAGTATATTTAGGTGATAAATGGATATTGAAAAAGTCAAAGATTATTGGACAGAAGAAGCAGCAGAAGCGTTAGAAGTAGCACGACACCTTTATGAGAAGAAAGATTATTCATATTCTCTTTTTTTTGCACATCTTGCCATAGAAAAAATATTAAAGGCGATTTATGTAAGCAGAAAGAGCATACATGCAC
>CAZMDM010000151.1:0-12720 GCA_964564775.1 uncultured Desulfonema sp.
GTTCAGAATCCGGTTTCAGAAAAATAAACAGAACCATGAAGACATGAGCAATATGAGACGGAAAGCCGCGGGACTGGGAGAAAATTATGAATCCGCAAGGCTGATTTATTCGGAGTATCTCACGGCAAATCCCGAAGCGCCTCCGTATATGAAACGGCTGATTGAAGAAGCAACGAACGAGTTGGACAGACAGATTGCCCGCCGGGATAGAGAAAAGAAAGAATGGGAAAATCTGCTGCTGTATTGCAAAAGTGCTGCTAATTCCGCAGGTTCCAAAGTTCAGAAGCTGGAAAGCTATATTACTGCCAATCCGACGATCAAATATGTTGACGAAGCCCAAAAGATGCTGGCGGAGTTCAAAAAACAGAAAGCTGTGGAAGATGAACGTCTGGCTGCTGAAAAAGAAGTTCGGGACTGGCAGGAACTTTCGGAATACATTGCAAAACCTCAGACAACTCTGGCAGACAGAATCCGAAAACTCGAAGCGTATCTGTCGCAGAATCCTTCGGGAAGATACAGCGCGCAGGCACAAGGATTTTTACAGAAACTTCTCAAAGAAAAAGCTATCGAGGATGAACGTATCCGAGTTCAGCAGGCAGAAATTGCCAGAAAAACCGCTGCGATGCGCGAAATTCAGGCATTGCTGAAGCAAAGCGGCGGACGATTCAGAGACAACGGTAACGGTACTCTGACAGATACAAAGACGGGGCTGACGTGGAGCATGTTGGATTCATCAGCGGATTTGGGCAGATGTCTGAATTATCAGGCTGCGGAAGAGTATGTCAAAAGTCTGAATATCGGCGGATACTCTGATTGGCGGCTGCCAACAATGAATGAGCTTGCCGGAATTTATAAAACTCCGCCGTATTTTCCGAACAGCGGAGACAAATGGTTCTGGAGCGCGGATTCGTTCTGGCACGGATGGAACAAACGGATTTATACCGTCAATTCTGTCAAAGAAAGCAATTGGACAAAACAGGATACGGATTCGGAACAGTGCGGCACTGCTCATGCCGTAAGGCGGCGATAATGTGTTTTGGCGAGGTCTGAAACTCAATATTACGATCATTCTGGTACTGGTTTTGGTTACCGGAATGATTCTGATCGATTTTGTACTGATTATTTCGGTACAGGGCATTTTGCTGAAATCCGAAATTTCCAAAGCCCATCTGTTTATTTCCGCAGTCGAAAATAACCTTTCCTTATCTTCTCAGGGCGAAGGCATTATGCTCAACTCGTTTCTGGAAGACAGCTTCAATAAAATGTTTGATGAATCCGGCATTTTCTGTGCGCTGATTCTGGATAAAGAACGCAAACAGATTTATTTTGCCGGAAACTGCATTCCGTTTCAGAATGAACTGACCAGCAGCGTCCGAGACGCGATTGCTTCGGGGAAACAGGATTCGGTGTATTCCGGTACGACTTGGGGCGTGTTCTGGTGGCAGAAACAGCGTCTGATGATCAGCGCTCCGTTGATGAAGCATAACCGGATTGTCGCGGGAATCGGTATTGTGGTTCAGTTGGAAGGCATTTACGCACTGCTGCGCCGAACCCAATACTATATGCTGATTTATATTCTGATCAATACGGTGTTTCTGACATTGATCGGGTTTTACCGCCTGTCCAGCGTTGCGGTCAAGCCTGTTCATAAACTGCTTCAGCGCACCGAAGACTATCGGGAAACCGATTGGGACGCGATATTCAGTCGCTATGAGGGCGACGAGTTTCATCAGTTATCCAAAACCATGACCAATATGATCGAGCGCATTTCCAATGATAAAAAGGAATTGGAAATTACAGTCCGCTCATTGGAAAAAGCCAACCGCGATCTGAAGCAGGCACAGCAGAACATTATCCGCGCGGAAAAGCTTGCTTCTGTCGGAAGGCTTGCCGCAGGCATTGCCCACGAAATCGGCAATCCCATTGCGATTGTGGTCGGATATCTGGAACTTTTGAAACAAGACGATATTGAAGATGCGGATAAAAAAGATTTTATTCATCGCACCGAAAGCGAGGTAAACCGCATCAATACGATTATCCGACAATTGCTCGATTTTTCAAGACCCTCCAAAGGAGACCCCAAAGCGGTTTCGGTGCATGAAATTATTCTCGATGTGCTGAACATTTTGAAATACCAAAAGATCATGTCCAAAATCCGTTCCGAGACCATTTTGAATGCACAACAGGATCAGGTTATTGCAGACCCCGGGCAACTGCGCCAAATATTTCTGAATTTGATGATCAATGCCGCAGATGCTATTGCCGAGAAAAAAACTGACGATGGAGAAATTCGGATTATGACCGAAGTCAGTCCAGCTTCCTGCCTGAAAATTACCTTCAGCGATAACGGTGCAGGAATTCCTCAGCAGCATCTTGCCAATATTTTCGATCCGTTTTATACCACCAAAGAACCGGGCAAAGGCACGGGCTTGGGGCTTTCGGTATGTTTTATGATTATCGAATCCATAGGCGGCAGCATTCAGGCATTCAGCGAGCAAGGGCAGGGAACCCGGATGGTGATCGATCTGCCGTTGTCGTAAAAACATTGTTTCGGCTGATTATGTCCGAAACTTTCATGAACAGATTGAAATAAATCTCGAATATCTGAGATATTGCGTAAGTTTTCATAGCGTGTTCACCTTCAGGAGATCAATTTTTCGATCCGTTCGATATCTTCGGGAATATCAACCTCCGGCGAGTCATATTCGGTCAGAATAACCCTGATCTTGTGTCCGTATTCCATCGCACGAAGCTGCTCCAGTTTTTCGATGTTTTCCAAGCGCCCGGTCGGCAGATTTCTGAAAATATCCAAAAATCTCCGGGTATAAGCATAAATCCCCAGATGTTTATATGTATCGAAAACTTCAGAAGATTCTCGTCCGAAAGGTATGGGAGAGCGTGAAAAATACAGCGCAAATCCCTGCTGATCAAAGGTAACTTTCACATCTTTGGGATCGGTGATTTCTCCCGGATTGACAATTCTGAATGCAAGCGTGGTCATTTCAACGGATGGTTCATTGAAAAACGGCATGATGACCTGATGCAGACAACGCGGATCTAACATGGGCTGGTCGCCCTGTACATTGATGACAATATCCTCCGATGCAAGCCCGATCTTGTCGGCAGCTTCTGCCGCGCGGTCAGTACCTGATCGGTTCTGATCCCCGGTCATAATCACTTTTCCGCCGAAATCTCTGACCACATCCGCAATCCGCAGATCATCGGTTGCCACAAATACGTCATTCACCTGTGTTGCTGAGGCTGCCCGACTGTATGTGTGTTGAATCATAGGTTTTCCGCATATTTTCGCGAGAGGTTTTCCTTCGAATCGGGAAGAACCATATCGGGATGGAATAATTGCAACAATTTTCATAGTTTATTCACCAATTGTATTTGCATTTTTCGGCAAGAGCGGGCAATCCGGATGATGCTGAAAACATCTGAAACTATTAAACCGTGTTTGTGGAAACATGCTTTTTTCTCATTCAGAAGAATATATTATCTGAAAATTCATAAAAAGTACATATATTTTTGCTGAGATATTTTTCGGATTTCACATATTCCGACAATTTTCAGCAAATCTCTTCCTTTTTCTTCTAACGCCGCAAAACAATTCTTGACCCGGATTCCGGAACTGCGATATAAAATGACTGAAAACTATACAGAATATTGGGAAAACAAGAAGACATGAGCATTGCACATATTCCTGTTGTCATGGCAGCTTTCGGAACCGGCACGGATGCTCGGAACACATTCGGCTTTATGGATAAAATTGTGAAATCCGAGTTTCCTGATCACGAAATCGTCTGGGCATATACCTCGCGCTCGGTCAGACAGCGATCCGCATATCCGCTCGATGATCCCAAACAGGCTCTTCTGCGATTGGAAGAAAAAGGCTTCAAATGGGCTGTGGTACAATCTCTCCATTTTACAGGCGGACATGAACTGCATCGTTTGGCAGAAGAAATCAGAGGCAGCAGACTCCGCCTGTCTGTCGGTCTTCCCTTGTTCAGCAGTCCCGAAGATTATCACAAGGTAATCAAAGCGATAATTCCGCTATTTCCGAGCGACTTAAGCCGTGAAGCTGCGGTACTGATCGGTCATGGCACGGATCATCCGTCATGGTCTGCCTATCCTGCTCTGGCATATATGATTCGTGAACAGTTCGACACGGGCGTTTATGTAGGGCTTGTAGAAGACGGATATCCGACAAGGGACGTTGTCATCGATATGGTGAAACAAGTCGGATTCAGGAAGGTAAAACTGATTCCTCTGATGCTGACCGCAGGAATTCATTTTCGGAAAGACCTGATGGGAGATGAGGATTCATGGAAAACCGCTTTCGAAGCCGAAGGTATTTCAGTTACCGCGGAAAGCAGAGGATTGGGCTTCTGCAAAGAAATTGTTCATATTTTCTGCGATCATATCCGGGAAGCACTCGCGGTGATTCCCGGCTGACTCCCGGCTTGATGTACATCGTTCCTTCGTCATCTGCGGAAACCTGCCTGTGAATGAGGTGATCAGCCATTTGAACAGAGCGTCACGGCTGCTTGATGTTTTTCATTACAAATAACCTTCACAATCGCCTCACACAAGCCCGGAATCGTGAATTGATGCGCCGTGATATGCACCTCGAAACCCAATTCCTTTGCCGTATCCGAAGTAATGGGACCGATACTGGCAATCGTAACGCCTTTGAGCAATTCTTGAATATTTTCATCTTTGGGCAGCAATGCCTTGAAATTTTTCACAGTCGAGGAACTGGTGAAAGTGATCATATCCACGCCTTGTTTAAGTTCGGAAAGCAGCGCCTCCGCACTTTCCCGCACTTCTTTGGTGCAGTATGCCGGAACTTCATCCACGATAGCACCCATTTTTCCAAGCTCGATGGGAAGAATCGGTCTGGCTTCGGCAGCGCGGGGCAAAAGAATTTTTCTGCCCTTTACATCCTGATTTTTAAACGCATCCACCACAGATTCGGCGCGATAGCTTTCGGGAATAATGTCGGTATTGAATCCGAACTCTCTCAATCGTTTGGCAGTTGCCGGACCGATAGCTGCGGTTTTCAGATGATGCAGCATACGGACATCTTTGCCTTTGCTGAATAATCGCTCGAAAAAGAATTTCACGCCGTTGACGCTGGTGAACACGATCCACTCGTATTCCGAAAGCGTTTCAATCGCATGGTCAAGCTGAGTCCAGCTATTCGGCGGAAAAACCTGAATCGTAGGGCATTCGATACATTCCGCGCCCAGATCGGAAAGCATTTTCACCAGATCGCTGGCTTGTTCGCGCGCACGGGTAACGACAATGCGCTTTCCCATAAGAGGACGATTTTCAAACCATGTCATTTTTTCCCGCAGACTGATGACTTTTCCGACAACGATAATCGCGGGCGCAGTGATTCCGGCTGCTTTGACCTTTTCGGCAATATCGGACAAGGTGCCGCTGACAGTCTTCTGTTTGGTCGTGGTTCCCCATCGGATCACCGCAGCCGGCGTATCTGCCGTCATGCCGTTATCTGTCAGATTTTTCGTGATATAGGGCAGATTCTTGATGCCCATGAAAAACACTATAGTTCCAATACCTTGTGCCAGCGATGACCAATTGATATTGGATTGATCTTTGGTCGGGTCTTCATGTCCCGTAACAAATGCAAGCGTTGAGGTAAAATCCCGATGAGTCAGAGGAATTCCTGCATACGCGGATGCCGCGATTGCCGAAGTAACTCCGGGAACCACTTCAAAAGGAATGCCAGCATCAATCAAAACCTCGGCTTCTTCGCCGCCGCGCCCGAAAATAAACGGATCGCCACCTTTGAGACGGGCAACAATTTTGCCATTTCGGGCTTTTTCAACCAGCAAAGCATTGATTCCTTGTTGCGGCAGAGTATGATCTCCGCCTTTTTTGCCGACATAAATGATTTCCGCTTCTTTCCGGGCATATTTCAATAGCAAAGGCGATGCGAGAAAATCGTAAATAATCACATCCGCATCTTTGATACATTGCAGCCCTTTGACCGTTATCAATCCCGGATCCCCGGGTCCTGCACCGACCAGATATACTTTGGATTTTTCAGTTTCCATGAGTGTTTGTTTGAATGCTCCTTTTCGAATACCACTTAATACTCCCGGTAATCATAAAATCCTGAAAATCCGGGTTCAGGGCGCTACCCCTTGATCTTGGTAATAGATTCTCTCATAACCCGGTAAAAACTATCATTTTCGTTGATCCCCCGCTTTAAGATTTTTTCCACGCGGTCAATATCCCCGAGATGAATGATCTGGTTGACGCTTTTGTTAAAAGTCTGCATGTTGTCGCCGGTTTTGAAGCGCTCGCTGAGCAATGCGACAAAAATATTACGGCGGCTGTTCATCGGCAATTGACTCAGATGTTTATGTACGTGATTGACATCCGGGTTTCTGGTACCAAACATTTCATTCAACACCACTACATTGAACTCCTGAAAACGCAATTGTTTCAATGCTTCTCTGGGTTCAGCCGGAGATAAAACTTTGTAGCCGATATTTTCCAAAGCGGTTTTGATTTTGGCATGATTATCCGAATTGGATTCGCATAACAGTGCTGTCTTGGCTCCCTCTTCCAGATATCCCAAGCCTCCCTGCTCAGGCGCGCTTTCTTCTTCATCCGCACTTTCCTGTCCGTTGCCGGATATCTGAGGTTCCGGTTTCGGAGTTTCTTCCGATTTGACAGAATTCGGCTTTGCAGCAGACTCTCCTGTGGGATTGACAGAATTTTTATGCTTGCACTTGGGGCAGCCGATGCTAAAAGCCCTGCCTTTGGGAACTTTTTCATCGGGAATTTTAATGACATTCTGACATTTTTGACAAATAACATCCATTGTCTGCCTCCTTTAGTGATCCATTTCCAAATTCTGAATGTCAGTTGTAGCCTCTCCACGCTTGCTTTTCACCATGTCAATTCCCCGTCCCACAATACCTTTTCGGCTGCAATACGACATTGCGGTTTCTTCGGTAATCAGTCCTTTTTCATAAAGTTCAATAATATAATCGTCAAAGGTATTCATGCCGAAAGGTTTGCTCGCGCTCTGGATTTCGTAATAAGTCTTGCCCTCGGATTCTCCGTTCATAATGGTTTCCCGGCTTCTCATGTTGCTGCCCAGAATATCAAAAGCCGCCACCCGTCCTCCACCGACTTTGGGCAAAAGCCGCTGACACACGATCCATCTGACCGTGCCTGCCAGACGGATCCGAAGCTGTTTTTCTTCTTCAATACTGAACATACCCAGAATACGGTCAATACTCTGTCCCGCGTCAATCGTATGAAGCTTGCTGACCACCAGATGTCCGGTTTCAGCAGCGCTCAAGCCGATTTCAACGGTTTCCCGGTCGCGCATTTCACCGACCAGAATGACTTTGGGACCTTGGCGGAGTGCGGCTCTCAGACCACTTGCGAATGTATCGAAATCGTTTCCCATTTCACGCTGATTGAACGTGGCTTTTTTATGCGGATGCGAAAATTCTACCGGATCTTCGAGTGTAACCACATGAACCGCTTTGGTTTCATTGATTTCATTGAGCAAACCCGCCAAAGATGTGGATTTGCCGCTGCCGGTAGAGCCAGTAACCATAATGATCCCGTTTTTATCTTCCGCCATTTTCTTGAACGCAATCGGCAGATTCAAATCTTTGATCGTGGGAATTTTGGTGGCAAGCTGCCTCAGAACTATCGTATACATGCCTCGTTGTGAAAAAATATTCACACGGAATCGTGCTTTGCCGGGCAGCGCATACGCCAAGTCGCAGGAGCCTTCTTTAATCAGAGTTTCGGTCAGACGCCGGTCTCCGTTAATCAGGTTCAGAGCAAAAATTTCGGTCTGGTATGGCGTCAGTTCATGAAACGGCGGATCTATATCCACCGGCACCAGTTGTCCTGCGCTTTCCACCTGAAACGGTTTTCCGACAGTAATGTTCAAATCCGACACACTGCCGTAAGCATCCAGCATTTTGGTCAGAATATAGTCGATTTCCTGTTTTCTCATCCTTGCTCCTCCTTAATCCAACACACTCGGCGGAGTTTTCAGGAATGGTACAAATCTGGCTTTTTCATTTGCCTTCTGATACGCATCTTCAGGGTAAATCAGCTTTTTCTGAAGCAGTTCCATAATGTGATCGTCCAGAAGTTGCATTCCGTATTTTCTTCCGGTCTGAATCATGGAATTGATCTGATAGGTCTTGTTTTCACGGATCAGATTTCGCACAGCCGGTGTACAGATCAGAATCTCCTGCGCGCAGCACCGTCCTTTGGGAATTTTTTTGAACAAATTCTGTGCAACAACCGCACGGATACCGTCTGCCAGAGTGGAACGGATCTGCTCCTGCTGACTGGAAGGAAATACCTCGATGATACGGTCAACGGTTTTTGCAGCACTGCTGGTATGAAGGGTTCCGAACACCAAATGTCCGGTGGATGCTGCCTCGACTGCCAGAGAAATGGTTTCCAGATCGCGCATTTCACCGACCAAAATAATATCCGGGTCTTCACGGAGCGCTCCTTTGAGTGCAGCGCCGAAGGATTTGGTATGTCTTCCGACTTCCCGGTGATTGACAATACAGCCCTGACTTTTATGAACAAATTCAATAGGGTCCTCAACCGTCAGAATATGGTCTTTGCGGTTTTTATTGGCATAATCGATAATTGCGGCAAGGGTCGTGGATTTGCCGCTGCCCGTAGGACCTGTAACCAGTACCAAACCTCTGGGAAGCATTGCCAGTTTGGTCAACACCGGCGGAAGCCCTAGTTGCTCCGCCGTCAGTACCGTACTCGGAATTTGACGGAAAACCGCCGCGCACCCGTATTTCTGCATGAAAAAATTTGCCCGGTATCTGGCAAGACCGGGTATTTCATAGCCGAAATCAACGTCTCCGGTTTCTTCGAAGACCTTGATCTTGTCTTCGGGAGCGATTTCATACAGCATGGCTTTCAGTTCGTCATTTTCCAGCACCTTATATTTGACCCGCTCGATTTCGCCTCTCATTCGGAGAGCAGGCGGCTGACCCGATACCAAATGAAGATCTGAAGCCCCCTGGTCATTCATCAGTTTGAAGAAAGCGTCTATTTTTGCCATGATTTACCCTTAAATAGTGAAAATTTATCTGATTTTACCCGCAATCGTCATCAGACTGGATACCACAAAGCTTTGCAGAAATACAATGATCACAACGACTGCTATCGGAGAAAAATCAATCCCTCCAGTCTGAAGCGGAAGTCTTTTTCTGATCTGATACAGCACAGGCTCGGTGATATTGTGAATCAGACGCACAATGGGATTGTAAGGATCGGGACTGACCCACGACAGCATCGCCCGTATCACGATGATCCACATATAGAAACTCAGTATATAATTGATAACCTGTGCAATTGCAAAAACAAAGTTGCCGAGAATGAACATTTTGAAACAACCCCTTTGAATTACTTTTAAATATATTTTTTAAATTCCGATTCGGAAAACTGCCGGGAAATTTTTCCCATGCTCCGGTTATATAGCTTTGATATCCGATGTTGTCAACACTTAGACCTACGAATAATGTTTGACAATGCCTGAGATTTATTTTATGTACTTCAGATATAGTAATTTATAATAAAATCGGAAATAAAAAAAGCCTGATATCTGTCTGATGGTAAGGGCTTAATATTATTTCTCTGATATTCCTTCGGCACAAGGAGAATCATCATGTCTGTCAGAAAAACATTCAGCGTCTGCGGGATGTGTACGGTACGCTGTCCCATAATGGTTGAGACCGAAAACGGTCAGGTCAGATTTTTACAGGGAAATCCAAACGTTGCCGCTATGAAAGGCGCAGTATGCCCCAGAGGCGCGGCAGGTATCTCATTGATCAGAGATTCGGAACGTCCGCAATATCCCATGATCCGGGATGGCAAGCGGGGGGAAGGGAAATGGCGCAAAGTCAGTTGGGAAGAGGCGCTGGATTATACATCTCAGAAATTAAAAGAAGTTTCAGATACTTATGGTCCAAAAACCATCGCGTTCTCGGATCGAGGCGGTCCGTTTCAGGATTTGCATAAAGCGTTTGTAAAAGGATTGGGAACGCCGAATTATGTCAATCATGATGCTTCCTGTGCGAGAAATGTGGATCACGCATGTACGTCTGTAACCGGTCTGGGACGAAAAGACTGGGTATATGATTTCAAAAATGCCAAGCATGTGATTTTGCAGTTCAGAAATATTTTCGAAGCGGTCAATGTTCAGGAAGTCAACAATCTCATGGACGGCTTGGAAAACGGCTGCAAACTGACCGTTATTGACATCCGGGCAAATATATCTGCAACAAAGGCAGACCGCTTTCTGATGATCCGTCCCGGAACAGATTATGCGTTCAATTTGGCAGTGATTCACGAACTGCTGGCTGGCAGGCTGTATGATGAGCAGTATGCTGCCGAATGGATACGGGATTTTGACAAACTCGAGGCATTTATCACTCCTTATACGCCGGAATGGGCGGAAAGTGAAACCGGCATTTCTGCTGCGGAACTTCGGCGATTTGTAAGGGAACTGGCTCAGGCAAAACCATCAGTGATCTGGCATCCGGGATGGATGGCTGCTCGTTACAAGCATTCGTTTTATGTCTGTCGCTCCATTTATATCATCAACGCGCTGTTGGGTGCTTTCGGCGCAAAAGGCGGACTGCCCTTAGCCAACAAACCTGCGAATGTCGGTAAAACCGGACTCAAAGCATTGGCTGATCTTTATCCGAAACCGGCAGACAAGCGGGCAGACGGCGCGGGCTGGAAATACCCGCATATTTCGGACGGTCCCGGTCTGGCGCATCTGATGTACAAGGCTATGGATACCGATGATCCATATCCGGTCAAAGCATACATTGCCTATCGCCATGATCCGCTGATGGGATTTCCCGATCCTGATCGCTTGAAGCAGATTTTTTCAAAACTCGATCTGCTGGTTTCCGTAACCTTCAGTTGGTCGGATGTGGCATGGTTTTCGGATGTCATTCTGCCATTATCCCCGTATTTAGAAAGGGAAAGTATTATCGCGTGCAAAAACGGCTTGAAACCCTATTTCTTCGTCAGAAAGCGGGCAGTCGAGCCGAGATTCGACACCAAAGCGGACTGGGAGATTATTTCGGGATTGTCGAAGCGGCTGGGATTGGAGAAACTCGCTTTCGATTCGATATCCGATATTTGGAAATATCAGTTGCAGGATACCGGGGTGAGCATCGAAGATTTCGAAGCAACCGGCATTGTTGCGCTTGCCGATGCTGCGAAATATCGTGAAATTCAGGATACTACGTTCAAAACGCCGAGCAAAAAAATCGAAATTATTTCGGAAAAGCTTGAAAAACAAGGCTTGGCATCGTTGATGCCATACATCTCCCCGCAAGCTCCGCCAAGAGGACAATTCCGCCTGACTTTCGGCAGATGCGCGCTGCACACTCAGGGGCATACGGTGAACAATCCCATGCTGTTCGAGCAGATGCCCGAAAATGTCTTGTGGATGAACAGTGCGGAAGCTCGGAAATTGGGCATTTCCGATGGCGCAACCGTCAGGGTCTCTCAGAACGGATATTCGGAGACCATCAGAGCCAAAGTAACCGATCTGATTCATCCCGAAGCGGTTTTTGTGATTCACGGCTTCGGTCATGCGCTTCCAGTAGAAACTCGTGCATTTGGCAAAGGCTTGGCAGATAATAAATTTATGAAAGGCGGTCTGGATATCTGGGATCCGGCAGGCGGCGCGATTGCATTTCAGGAACATTTTGTAACGGTTGCCAAAGCATAGGCGAAATATGATCCGGGCTTTGCACAGGATAGGCATGAAGGGAAGATATTTATAACAAATACCTTCCCTTATTTCATTTTATTCGGTTCTTCCTTCTTTCAGAACAACAATTTCAACACGACGATTCTGACTGCGTCCGCTTTCCGTGCTATTATCCGCGATGGGCATACTTTCTCCGTAGCCTTTTGCAGTAATCCGGGTTCCTTCAACCCCTCTGGAAACCAGCGCGTTGCGAACCGCATCCGCACGATTCTGCGATAGCGTAAGATTCATGGCATCAGAGCCTCTGCTGTCCGTATGTCCTTCGACCAGAATATTGCGTTTGGGATATTTTTTCAGAAATTCGGCAAGCTTATCCATATTGCGCATGGCATTGGCTTTCAGATTTGCTTTGCCGGTATCGAACAATACATCCCCCATCGTCAGCACCAAGCCGCGGTCGGTTTCTCTGCCTTTGAGATCGGACAGTTCCTTTTTCAATGCCTCGATTTCGGCTTTGGCAGCTTCAGCCTGTTTGCGGGCTTCTTCCGCTTCTTTGGCTTTCATTTCCGCTTCGGCTTTGGCTTTTTGGGCATCCAGCAATGCCTGTTGAGCTTCTTTGGCTTTTGCCTCTGCCTGCTGTCTCATTTCGGCACTCTGATTTTTAGCCTCATCTGCAAGTTTCTGAGCCATCTCAGCCTCTTTGGCTTTGGCCGCTAACTCGGCAGCTTTACGCGCGGTTTCGATTCTGGCTTGCTCTTCTTCGAATTTTGCACGTTCAGCCTCGGATTTTGCATTTTCCGCTTCTTCTTTGGCACGCTCATCTTCGCGCCGGCGGCTTTCAGCCAGAATCTCATCTCTTTCTTTTTTCAGATCCTCCCGCTTTTTTTCGGCAACTTTATATTCTGCAGTGGCTTTTGCCTCTTGAACTTTCTTTTCGG